>DAOSXA010000001.1:342854-343968 GCA_035380245.1 Candidatus Zixiibacteriota bacterium
TTGATCTGGATACAGCCGTTATCAACGTGACCTTCAACAGCGCCCCGACAATTACGGCGCAGGCCGACACCAGCCTGTTCCTCTGTACACCGACACCCGTCTGTATCGGCTACGATGTTTCCGATCCCGACGGTCTGTCCGGTCTGGTTGAGGATATGGGAGCCGGTTTCGGCACGATAGACACTCTTAACAATCAGATTTGTTTCACTCCGGATGTCTCCGGCAATTATGAGTTTATCGTCGAGGTGACCGACCCGTGCGGCGAGACCGATGCCGATACGGTAGTGGTTTCGATTACGTTCGGCCAGTTCGCGGCTATCGATTGCCCGACAGAACCGATCGATGTCTTCCTCTGCGCCGCTGATGAGATTTGCCAGATGGTTGACGTTACCCCGGCCTCGGCTTCAGTGAGCGTCTCGTTCGGCAGCTATGCCAACGGTGAGGTCTGTTTCACGGCCGACACCGCCGGTATCTACGAAATCGAAATGATTGCAACCGAATCCTGCAACGCCGACACCTGTCTGATCACGTTCAACGTTGAAATCGGCCAGGCGGCTCAGATCGACTGTCCCGCCGCGGCGAGCAAGTTCCTTTGCCAGGCGAGCGATGTTTGCGTACCGGTCGGCATCCAGGGCAGTGGCGTCTCGGTGGCGGTATCCCCTGTCGGCAGTTACAGCGCCGGTTCGGTTTGCTTCCCGGCCGATACCAGCGGTCATTACGAAATTGAAATCATAGCCACCACCGATTGTGGCATTGACACCTGTATCCTGGTTCGCGATGTGACGATCAACTCTGCGCCGATAGCGGTTGATCCGCCTTCGCCGATTGACACTTTCATGTGTGCAACCGGACAGGTCTGTTACCAGTTCGAGGCGAGTGATGCCGATGCCGAGACATTGATTTTCGAGAAGTTGTCCGGAGACGGCACCGTAACCTCGAACGGCCTCTGGTGTTTCAACGTAAGCCGGATCGTTACCAAAACGGTTACGGCTCAAGTTTCCGATGGTTGCGGCGCAGCCGACACGGTTTCTTTGACCTACAACATCGAGCTTAACAGCGCTCCGATCGTGACGCTCGGTAACGATACCTCGATCTTCATCTGCAGCGGTGCTTC
>DAOSXA010000001.1:644068-812615 GCA_035380245.1 Candidatus Zixiibacteriota bacterium
GGTGAACAAGCCATCGTGCAGGCATACGACCTGGATGAAACCCGTCGCCTGCTGTTAATCGACGATTTTTCGCATGAGGTGGATATCCGCTCCAACTGCCTCGGCAACTCGCGTATGGTTTTCATGCAAGGTCGCGACATCCAGCTCGACGTTGAAGATTTCAGCCTGGCGCAACTGCGTAAAACCGCCGGGATTTCCTCGGGGCCGGCCATCGAATCGGTACTCAAGGCGCCGATGCCCGGCCTGGTGCTGGAAGTAAAGGTCTCCCCCGGCGACCGGATCAAGAAGGGTCAGCCGCTGATAATCATCGAGGCCATGAAAATGGAAAACGTCATCAAAGCTCCGGCCGATGTCGTAATTACGGAAATTCCGGCCAAGGTGGGAGATTCGGTCGAGAAGGGTGACGCTCTCGTGGAGTTTGAAGTTTGAGCGATCAAATCAAGAAAAACGGTTCCGGAATAGAAATTCCAACAGTGGCCGTAAAAGCCGACCTACCGTCGGATTTAGGTGACGACCGCCCGGGTAAATATCCATACCTGCGCGGCGTTTATCCGAACATGTATCGCGGTCGTTTCTGGACCATGCGCCAGTACGCCGGATTCGGCACGGCCGTCGAAACCAACCGGCGTTTTCGCTATCTGCTCGAAAGAGGCCAGACCGGCCTTTCGGTAGCATTCGACCTGGCGACACAGATCGGGTATGACTCGGATCATCCCATGGCACGCGGCGAGGTGGGACGCACCGGTGTGGCAATCGACTCCATCGCCGACATGGAGGTGCTGTTCGACCAGATTCCCCTGGACCAGGTCTCGACCTCGATGACCATCAACGCCACCGCCATGATTCTCCTGGCGATGTACATCGCGGTCGGCAAGAAACAGGGAGTCGAACCGAGTCAATTGATGGGAACGGTGCAAAACGACATCTTGAAGGAGTTCATCGCTCGCGGCACGCATATTTTCCCGCCGGTGCCCTCGATGCGACTCATCACCGACCTGTTCGCCTACACCAACGAGCATTTACCGAAATACAACACGATCAGCATTTCCGGCTATCATATCCGCGAAGCCGGTTCCACGGCGGCCCAGGAGATTGCCTTTACCCTCTCCGACGCCATCGCCTATTGTGAGACCGCGATCAAGGCGGGACTCGATATTGATGATTTTGCCCCGCGCTTGTCGTTTTTCTTCGCCTCTCACAACGACCTGTTCGAGGAAGTGGCCAAGTTTCGCGCGGCGCGTGTTCTCTGGGCGGGGATTGTTAAAAACCGTTTCAAGGCAAAGAATCCCAAGTCGATGCTGCTCCGCTTTCATACTCAGACAGGCGGCTCCACCCTCACGGCCCAGCAGCCGGAGAACAACATCGTCCGTACGGCAATTCAGGCCCTGGCGGCGGTGCTGGGTGGCACCCAGTCGCTGCACACCAACTCATACGACGAAGCGCTCGGTCTCCCGACCGAGAAATCGGCTGAAATCGCTCTGCGCACTCAGCAGTTGCTGGCTTATGAGTCCGGCGTAGCCCTTTCCGCCGATCCGCTCGGCGGTTCGTATTACGTCGAGTCGTTGACGGAGAAAATGCGGCAGAAAGCCCAGGAGATTCTGGATCGTATCGATGCTCTCGGCGGCGCCGTTAAATGCGTGCAATCGGGTTATTATCGGAACGAGTTGGCGTACGCGGCGTATGAACATCAGAAACAAATCGAGACCGGAACCCGCGTGGTGGTCGGCGTCAACGAGTTCACTTCGGAGAAACTCGACATTCCCGAAGTGTTGAAAGTTGACCCGGAGGTCGAAAAGAGGCAGGTTGAAAACCTGAAAAAGCTCAAGGCGGCACGCGATCAGAATAAGGTCAAAACCTGTCTTGACCGTCTGGGAGAAGCGGCTGCCGGCAATGAAAATCTGATGCCGCTCGTGATCGAAGCGGTGGAAAACTATGTGACGGTTGGAGAAATCTCCGATCGGTTCCGTCAACAATGGGGTGAATACCGTGAGAACCTTTAGTGCGATAATCATCATAGCAGCGCTGCTCATGGGCGGTTGCGGTAAGGATCAAACCTCCGTAGAAACGAGCCAACCGATCGTTTCGGAAACGCAAGCATCGCGTCCGGTGCCGTATGTCCGCCTGCCGGAAGGAGAACATCCCCAGGACTGGGAAGATATCCGGGTTGCGCTCGAAGACGCCCTGGTGCGTATGGCTTACGACGACAAGACCGGTCTCTGGGAAAACGAATTCCCCTATCTGCACGAGCGTGAAACGATCGACAAGTATCTCAAGCGCGGCGAAATAACCTGGGCCAATGTCGATTCGCTGATCGGTGTCGAGATTCTGTCGATCACGATCAGCGCCGACACCGCCTCGTTACTTACCGACTTTGTACTCCTGTCACCCGACGGCTCGAGCCAGAAGTCCCCCATGCCTATGGAGATGTTCAAGTACAACGGCGGCTGGCGCAAGCCGTATGTTTCTGATCTGCTTCACCAACGCGAATACGATGAATGGGTCCGCCAATCCATCAAGGATTCACAGGAAGACTGGTAGGACGTGCTTTCCCATATAGGTATCGCCGTGCGGCGTCTTTCGGAGGCTGATCCGCAATATCGTCTGATCCTCGGCTGTGACGCCTCCCATGTCGTTGAAGTGCCGGACCAGAAAGTGCGGGTGGCAATGTACGAGCCGGGCGGCAAGGGTACCCGGATCGAGCTGCTGGAACCTACTTCTCCCGACAGTCCGATCGCGAAGTTCATCGAAAAACGCGGTGAGGGATTACATCATATTTGTATTTACGTCGATGATATCGAAAACCGGCTGGCTGAGCTCAAAGCCTCCGGAGCGCGTCTGATCGATGAAACACCGCGAATCGGCGCTGAGGGAGGGAAAATTGCGTTTGTCCATCCCGCCTCAGCCGGCGGCGTATTGATCGAGTTGGAAGAGAAATCCAAATCTAAATGACAGGAGCGCCGGTTCGGCTCCGCCCGCAACGGCGACAGGTCTTGTTGTCGAT
This sequence comes from Candidatus Zixiibacteriota bacterium, assembly GCA_035380245.1. Classification (NCBI taxonomy): domain Bacteria; kingdom Pseudomonadati; phylum Candidatus Zixiibacteriota; species Candidatus Zixiibacteriota bacterium. The sequence goes on from DAOSXA010000001.1 coordinate 647,070, forward strand.
GTGATTCAACCGACCGCATTCACAGCGCCAGATATTTTCCTGATTCGAAAACTCCACTTTTTGTTGGTCTCGTTTTCTGAGCCATAAAAGCATCAACAGGACAACGAACAACGCCACGAAATGCCAGTTGCTGAACCTTATCGGTGATGAAAATACATCGTTCATAACCGGTCCCCGATAAGCCAGACCGTCCTGCATGACCCTGAAACTCTCCCCGATGTCGGAGGCTACCGTGATCGGTCTTCGTCCCCAAAGGGTATACATGAGTTGGTCGCCGTCGGGGCAACGGTACAGCGTACCCTGAAGCCGGTGCCAGAGGCTGAGTGAAATTATCGTATCGGTCGTCACGAATTCGAGCACGAACCAGGCACGCCCTCCCTCGCTGTAACCGTGGTTGGTCAGCAATTCCGCCTGAGGCAGTTGCATGATAACACTCTCGATGATCGAATCGACCGAAAGTCGAAAATCCTCGCGACTGGTTACGGCCAGATCCTCGGCGATCAGTGACTTGAAGATGAGCATCTCGGAGCTGCTGTCGGGGCTGGTCAGTCGATAAGGATAACCGACACCGGCGGAGTCGACCGTCCAACCGGTCGGCAGCGGCAGGCGCAATTCATCGGCCAGTTCCAGGATCTGGTTTCCCTGAACCGGGGCGCAGATCAGCATGGTAATCGCGATAAATAACAACATCCTCATATCGGTGTTATCGGCCGGAGGACGTTAGTTCTCAATCGAAGTGAGTGGTTTGATACCAATCGAGGGGGAACGCTTTGGATGGTACTCCCCGGGGTGACGTTGTTCGAGACATCGTTAAGGGCCGTCATCAAGGGGCAGACGAGACGTCTGCCGCCCACCAACACGGTTGGGTTCTTCGCGGGTTATTTTGCGAAATTCAGAAAGAACAGATTCCGCGGTTGCAGAGGGCAAAACATAAGCAAGATCGCAGGTTCCAAGGAACCTGCGCTACATGACCAGATGCAAAGCGCTGTCGGGCAGAAACGCCCGAGGGCGCGGGTCTATTTGCTGAAATTCGCCTTGAGGCAGGTGCGGATGCGGTTGACTCGATCCCGCAGGAATTCGTTGCGGGTCACCTTCGGAGCATAGACAAAGCTGCGGCTTCGTTTCTTGCGCTCCAGCAAACCCTTGCGGGTCAGGCGCACCAGGACGGTCATAACGGTGGTATAAGCCGGACTCGGTTTCTCGGGCCAAACCGCCAGTGCTTGTTTAACCGTCAATTCACCGCGTTCGAAGGCCAGCTCCATGAGGCGGGCTTCTATCCGCCCCAGAAATACCTCCAATCCGCGGCCGTCGGGATCGAAATAAAAGCTCGGTCTACTCATCCGATTTAATAACGGTCTTCTTGTTCTTGAAAACCATGGAGATACCCAGCGCGATTATCGCCAGCGGCCAGAAATAGTCCCACATATCCCCTCGGATGATGTTGAACTGATCCAGCAGCATAAGGATCCCCAACAAAACCAGTAACAAACCCCAGAACATAGCGCTTCTCCTATTCATCTTATCCTATACGGCGTTTAACCGCCGATAGTTTTGATCTCTTTCAGACGCCGGACAACAACCACGGCCACCAGTTCGAGCATTCGGCGATGCTCTTCGGTGAAAAAATCGGACTGATCGGAGTCAATATCAATCTCACCGAGACAAAGGTCGCCATCCATCAACGGTACGACGATTTCCGAGCGAGTCCCGAGCGAACAGGCCAGGAAACGGGAATCAGCCCCGGTGTCGTTGACAATGATACTTTTTTTCTGAGAGGCCGCCGCGCCGCAAAGACCCCGGTTGAATCCGATTCGAGTATGTTGTGTTACCGGTCCAATGTACGGCCCGACCTCGAGATGATCGCCGCGCACCATATAGAATCCGGTCCAGTCGAAATCCTCGGAAAAGGCGTCGATTACCTCAACCGCGCGACGCAGGATCGATTCCTCGTCGTTTTGATCGGCGACGGCGTCAGCGACAGCGGTCGCCAGGCCATGAAGGTTGCTGTCGTTCAAATCGCCTCCCTGACGGCACGAAGGTTCTCCATCGGTGTCGCCGGCAGTACGGCACAACCGGGACCGATGATGAGACGGCTGGGATCATGAGCCGCCATAATTGACCGGATTTTTGCAGCGGCTTCATCGGGACGGGCACACAACAACCAGCCGGTATAATCACCGCCGCCGACAATCGCCTTGCCCTTGAGCAAGTCGTAGGCTCGATCCAGCGGGAGATTGGTCGGGTGATCGGCGTCCCAGTTGTACATCCGGCTGTGGTAGTCGATTTCAGCGAGTTCTTTAAGATAATTCTCGGGATCACAGACATGGAGCAGGTTGATAGCGTCCTCACCGGCCGCCTCGATCACCCTGAGGTCGAACGGAGTCCCGAAACGCCGGTACTCCTCCCAGGTAATCATGGTCCGTGAAGCCCAATGAGTGGTGGCAAAGAAAAGACCGTCGGCTCCGGCATTACGCAACTCTTCGGCAAAACGCACGAAGGTGACCGTGATCGCCTCCAGGGCGGATTCGATCAACTCCGGCTCCTGCCGCAAGTGCTCGATCAAGTCGTTGCGATTTTCAAGAAGTCTCCCCGCTACCGACAAAGGTGAAAAAACCGTCATTAATAGAGGCAGTTCCGGACCAACCGCGCGACGGATCAAAGAAACAGCGTACAGGTGTTCCGCCAGGGCCGGGCTGTCCAGCGGTTGCGGTTTTATTTTTTCCCAGTCCTCGATGCCTCGGATAGGGAAATTACTCTTCTTGTGTTTTTCGAAGGAATCATAAGAGAAGTGCAGTTTCAGTCCCCACGGCTCGGAATGGTAATCGGCCCGAGGATTAATCTTCATGAAATCCCAATCGAATTTTTTCTGAAATGCCACCATAGCCTCCATGAGTCCCGAGGCATGGTGTTCCATATCAAAGAAGTGGCGCCAGAAAGAAACCGCGAACCGGTCCGGCTTTTCCCCTGCCAGGACGGTCATCAGACGATCACGATGGTTCAATTTCTCCATTATAGTCCTTTGATTTCGCTTATAGACAGCCTCGTTGATCGAAACGCCTGTGCCCTTTTTCGGTTCCCGTTCATGAAGTTACGTCGATCCGGTCGACTTGCCTCAATATAAGCGACCTCAATCGAGGTGGTCAATGCCTGTTTATTTCATGAGCAATCGCTCCGCTCGTTATGGAGCCAAAAGGGTTTGTGCCGAATAAGATATCAGGATAGTCCGAAGGTAAATACCTGCCTGTAAGGGAGTTGTATGCCACCCAGGATACTCGTGATCGACGATGAAGAGTCGATGTGCAATTTCATGGAAATCATGCTGGCCAAGGAAGGCTATAAAGTAGAAACGACCGATTCCCCGATGCGAGGCGTTGACCTGCTGCGTGAACGAAACTTCGACCTGGTCATCGCCGACCTCAACATGCCGGAAATGTCCGGGATCGATGTTCTTCGCGAAGTGAAATCGTTCAAAGGGGATCAGGAACTGGTGGTCATGACCGCTTATGCCTCGGTTGACAGCGCTATCGAAGCGATGAAACAGGGAGCTGCGGATTATATCACCAAGCCGTTCAAAGTCGATGAGATCAAACTCGTCATCGAGAAGATCATCAATCGCCGTGCTCTTATAAAGGAGAATCAGGATCTCAAGCGACAGCTTCAGGGCGATAATGCTTTCGACAGCTTCATCGGCACCAGCGATCCGATCGTTCGCCTGAAGAAACTGGCTCGGCGTGTGGCCTCATCCGATTCCACTATTCTTATTCGGGGAGAGTCCGGCACCGGTAAGGATCTGATGGCCAAGGCGATTCATCATCATTCGCCGCGTTGCGGCGGACCGTTCGTGACGATCAACTGCGGCGCTCTGCCGGAGAGTCTTTTGGAATCGGAGTTGTTCGGTCATAAAAAAGGATCATTCACCGGAGCGATCAAGGACAAGGAAGGTCTCTTGCAGGCCGCCAACTGCGGGACGTTTTTCCTGGACGAAGTCGGTACAACTTCACCGGCTATTCAGATTAAACTGCTGCGGGTGCTCGAAGAAAAGAAAGTGACGCCGGTCGGCAGCACCAAGCCGATTGATGTCGATGTCCGTCTGATCGCCGCAACGAATGCCGATCTCGAAGAGGATGTCAAGCTGGGGCGTTTCCGCGAGGATTTGTTCTATCGGTTGAACGTAATTCCGCTGTTTATTCCGCCGCTTCGCGAACGAACCAGCGATATTCTCCTGTTGAGTGAGCATTTCGTTCGTCGTTACTGTGAGAAGGCTCAGGGACCGATCAAGGCTATCTCCGAGGAAGCGGCCCAGTTGCTGCAGAATTACGGTTGGCCGGGAAATGTCCGCGAGCTGGAAAATACGATCGAGCGGGCGGTTTTGCTCAACCGGAGTGAGTCAATCGAGCCCACGGATCTGCCCGACAAACTTCGCGAACAAACTCCGATCGGAATCGTGTCCGAGGCGGAACCGGCCACACCTACCCTGGAATCGATAGAAAAAGCATATATACATTATGTAATGAGTCAGACCGACGGTAAGAAAACCAAGGCGGCCAAGATCCTCGGGATCGACGCCTCAACATTGTATCGGAAACTCGATCGCTACGGACTTAAAGAAACTCGTTCGGGAAAGAACGATATGTCCGACAAGGATAAGTCTGACTAATCCGTGAACGGGGTGTTGTGGACAGCTTGCACAACAAAACGGAACACGGTTTGCAGAGAATTGGGGAAGATGAGAAAAAAAGTGGAGAGAATCGAGGATACAATGGTTAGCAGAGAGACACGTCAGCAGGGATTTACTTTGATAGAATTGATGATCGTTGTGGTGATCATCGGTATCCTGGCCGCCCTGGCCGTACCGCGTTTTATGGCGGCTTCAGTTAAAACCAAACAGTCGGAATGCAAGGCGATCCTGAAACAGGTTTATGTGAACGAACGGACGTATATGCAACAGTCGCCTACTTCCGAGTACTTCTATCAAGCGCTTCCGGCCAGCCCCGAAAATTCCGAAAGGTTCGCTCCTATCTGGATAGAAATCATGGCTCCGGCTCGCTATGCCTACACCATTGAAGACGATGGTGAAGGCGGTTTCCTGGCTATCGGCACCGGTAATATCGACGACGACGACTTCATGGACATCTGGTCAATCGACGATAACGGCGTTTTACACAATGATCAGGACGATGTAAACGACGTCGTTACGGCACGACCTTGAGGTATTCTACGAAAGATTATAACGGCGTCCCCTGGGACGCCGTTTTTGTTTTCCACGATCTTTTCTCAAAGCCACCCACATCGCTAAAACCGTTGCATTTCGCAAGGATTCTCGCAAATTGCATGACTTCGGACGATCGCCGTTTACCAGTGTGTTGTTGTCGATCTTACCAGTTTCTCTCCTACTCAATGTCGCCCAACGAGCTATTTGATTGAGCATTAACCTGTTTTCTGCGGATATCGATTGGTATGCGCTTTGCCGATTTCAGGACAGTAACAATAACGTCCTAAATTATTTTTTTATGGAAGTGTCCTGACTGGAGGAACGGATGTTCTCAAAGATTCACAACCGCAAGGGTTTTACATTGATCGAGCTGATGATCGTTGTCGTGATCATCGGTATTTTAGCCTCTCTGGCCATTCCGCGGTTTATGCAGGCAACGACCAAGGCTAAGCAGTCCGAAGCTAAGGGTCTCCTGAAGCAGATTTATACCATGGAGCGTACTGAGCGCCAGGCCAACGGTGAGTATCTGGCTTGTGCCGCTGATGATGCCGACGACTTCCGCGCTCTCGGGATCGAGTTGCCGGAAGGTCATAAGTACTCTTATGTCGTAACCTGCGCCGATCCGGAACAGGATTTTGCGGCTGAGGCTACCTGGGATATCGATGGCGACGGTAACACCGATACCTGGCAGATGACTGAGACCGGTGAACTCTGGTGCGCCTACGATGACGTCACCGACACCGACAACGGCGACTACGTCCGTCCGTAATGTAGCAGCCGTACAAGTCTCCCAAGACGCCCGCCCGAGCGGGCGTCTTTTTTTTGCCTGTTGGGCATTATTCACGATCCCATAGAATTGGCCGGGAGCTTTGCATTCTGCGAGGTTTTTTGCGAAATGCAAACCGTCAACCGTAAATGGACTACTATAATCCATGAGGGCAACGTCCCACAGTTCACCGGGGATCGGGATTTATGGATTGCGCAACAAGTGGTTACAGGCATCTCACGATGTGCAAAATCAGTTCACCGGTTTCGGTATACTCTTTGCAAAAACAGCCGACAGAAATGAAAAGAAACAACGACCTGAAACTACAGTATTCCTGACAGGAGGATGAGATGTTTAACAGAATGCACAATCGCAAGGGTTTCACACTGATCGAGTTGATGATCGTTGTCGTGATCATCGGTATTTTGGCTGCCCTGGCTATTCCTCGTTTTATGCAGGCGACGACCAAGTCGAAGCAGTCCGAGGCCAAGGGTATCCTGAAGCAGATCTACACCATGGAGCGCACTGAGCGCCAGGCCAATGGTGAGTATCTGGCTTGTGCCGCTGATGATGCCGACGACTTCCGCGCTCTCGGGATCGAGTTGCCGGAAGGTCATAAGTACTCTTATGTCGTAACCTGCGCCGATCCGGAACAGGATTTTGCGGCTGAGGCTACCTGGGATATCGATGGCGACGGTAACACCGATACCTGGCAGATGACTGAGACCGGTGAACTCTGGTGCGCCTACGATGACGTCACCGACACCGACAACGGCGACTACGTCCGTCCGTAACGTAGCAGCCGTACAAGTCTCCCACGACGCCCGCCCGAGCGGGCGTCTTTTTTTTGCCTGTTTTCACTGATGAATTATGCTTGAAAATCAGGTATTGGTAGAGTTACATATCCTGCATGAAAACCCTCTACTACATTCCCTTGTTCTGTCTGCTTATGGCGGGCACGATTACAGCTCAGGAGAGCGCTAATCTCTCACCGGAACGGTTCGGACTGGAGAATCTTTCCGAGTATCTTTCACTCAAACCGGACGATATCGGCTATCGCTCCGATTACACCGAGCCGGATTCATTCCGTCTCAAGATAGTAGCCGATCTCATGGCCCGACCGCTGGACATGGTTCCATATCTCGAAGGACTTAAAAGCAGTGCCGTTAAGAATCAACCGGAGATTCTGGCCTCGGTGCTTTTTGGTGATCTTCAGGGCGAACATCAAATCGACCGTAATCCCCCCTATCAGGCGGGAGTTGATGAACTCAAACGAACTTATAACCTGTTCTACACCGAGTTCGAACTGAATCAGCTCCTGACCCGTATGGCTACCTACATCGATGTGATTCTCCCTAAATCGACAGAGGTTTCTCTGGCGCGACTTTCTGCCGAGGAACGCCGCTTCCTCTACAAGGAATTCAAGGAATTACTGGTCACCCGGGTCGAGGAAGAATTTTACTCACCTCAGCAAAGCGACTCCGCCGAGAAAGCCGAGGAAGCCTACACCGAGCAGTTTGTCGAGTTCGGCGGGAAAATCGACATGGACCCTCTGCTTCGAGCCGGAATCGACTGTCTCCGGGATGCAGCCATGTCTTCCGGGATGCTTCTCAAACGGGTAGGTTACGACCGTATCTTCATGGAGGAGATTCTTCGGGGTACGGGTTATTTACCGGATGATGCCGATCGTGAATCTTATCTTGGGATGCAGAAAGGCTGGAAAATCGGCGGTCCCGGCAACGATTACTACAGCGGTGATTATACCTTTATTCTGGATTTCGGCGGCAACGATATCTATGACCTGACCTACGATCCGGCCCACCCCCACCCGGTCATTATTATTGATTTCAGCGGCAACGACGTCTATCGCGCCGGGAGTGATTTCTGCCTCGGCTCCGGGTGCATGTCGGTCGGGTTGTTGCTCGACTACGAGGGTAACGATGTATACCAGGGGCGGTCGTTTGCTATCGGCTCCGGTTTCTTCGGCCTCGGGGTGGTCTGGGACGGCGCCGGTGACGACCGCTACGACGGCGACACTCACGTACAGGGAGCGGCCAGTTTCGGTCTGGGAATGCTGGTAGATGAGGACGGACGAGACATATACAACGCAGCCCTTTATTCACAGGGATTCGGATTCATTCGCGGTATCGGCGTAATTTTCGAGCGAGACGGCTCCGACACTTATTACGCCGGCGGAAAATACAAGGATGTCCTCCGTTATGAAGATCATTACCTGTCGCTCTCTCAGGGTTTCGGTTATGGTCTGAGGCCCTGGATGTCGGGAGGGATAGGCGCCATTATCGACATCAACGGAAACGACAACCTTTATTCCGATATTTTCGCCCAGGCCGCCTCGTATTGGTGGTCCCTGGGGCTGATTTATGATTCTACCGGTCATGACAACTATCAGTCGTTTCAATACGCTCAGGGAGCGGCAACACACATGACCCTCGGTCTTTTGATCAACGAGGAAGGCAACGACGTCTATTTCGGCAAAGGACTCATGCACGGTTGCGGCCATGACTATTCCTGCGGCATGATTCTGGATCGACACGGCAACGATACTTATACCGCTTACGATCTTTCGCAGGGAGCCGGATCGGCCAACGGCGCCGGAGTGCTGATCGATGTCGAAGGAGACGACCGCTATTTCGTTCACAAGAAAGACAATACTCAGGGGTACGGCAATCCGCGACGGGATTTCGGCTCGATTGGTCTTTTCATCGATCTGGGCGGGAAGGACCAATACTGGGGGAACGGTCAGGATAACTATTACTGGAGAACCGACTCGAAATGGGGCGGCGGCATGGATATTGAATTGAATCCGCCCGACAGCACGGAGGACGGACAATGAAATTCAAAAATGTGATTTTCCTGATTACGCTGTCGGCTATCTTGATTTCGAGCCGGTCGATATCGGCCCAGGACAGCGAATTTAAGCGGAAGTTCGATTCATTGTTCGTTCTTGCCGGATCGGGATCGGTACTGCACCAGGATCTCGTGGAACCGGCCAAGGACTCCATCGCCGCTATGGGCGAAGAAGTCGTACCGCTCTTGATCGATAAATTCCTGGTCAAATCGGCTCGGGAACGCTGGGCGGTGATTCATATCTTTCAGCGGATCGGCTCCCCGGCTGTTCCTTATCTGGTCCGGGCTCTTAAACGACCGGATGATCTGATTGTCCAGCGGGTTTGCGGAGCACTGGGTGATATAAAGGATAGCACCGCAGTAGAGCCTTTAATGGAAGTATGTTCGAGCAAGTGCTGGCAGGTACGTGACCAGGCCGTCGGTGCTCTCGGTAAAATCGGTAGTGTCTCCGCCTCGAACGTGATAATTGCCGCGCTGGACGATGAGATCGGCCAGGTGCGCAAATCCGCTGCGGTCGGTTGCGGCAAGATGGATTTGGAACAGGCTGCGGCTAAATTGGTACATGTGCTTGGAGATGATTTTTACGGAGCTCGCTGGTCGGCAGTCCATTCGTTGCTTCGTATGGACACGGTTATGGTGACTCAGGTTCTGGCCGATTCTCTCAAATCCGAAACTCCGTTTGTCGGAGATCTCGGTTGTTATATCCTGGGGCAATTCGGCCATGAGAAGGCGCTGGATTTGCTGTACCTGCAAACTAAATCGGAACAACCCAATCGCCGAGCTCACGCCGCCGTAGCGCTCCTGACCGCCGACCCGGAAGACCATTGCAGTTATCAGCATCTGATGTTCGAACGTGAGACCGACCGGTTGGTTCTGCTGAAAATGCGCTCGGCGCTGGCGGCTGCCAAGAATGACCTCGAGTAACCTAAATGAGAAGCTCAATCGTTTTTCGAGCCTGATCGGCGGGGCAAAAAGTCCCGCCGATAAAGAAAGCAAACATCCGCGCCGCTATCGAACTCTGGCCGAACGTCTCGGCGGTAAAATAATCGACCATCACGCCGGGGGATATTGTCTGGTACGCAGGCTCTACCCCGGTAATTACCGGCACGGCGATCATCTCCTGGCCGATCTTATCGGCGACCGCACCTTGCCAATGTCGGCCTTTACACCTCTGGATGAACCGGGCGAAGTACGCCTACGAGACCTGCTCTTTTTCGATACCGAAACTACCGGTCTCGGAGGGGCGGGAGTGGTGCCGTTCCTAATCGGCTGCGGCGGTTTTGTCGACGGCGGCTTTGAGGTTCGACAGTATGTCATTCCCGACTATTCCGACGAGGCAGCCATGCTCGAAGCGCTCCTGGAAGAGTTGACCGAGCCGCGAGTTGTCGTCAGCTACAACGGTAGAGCATTCGATCTGCCTATCGTTCAGGATCGGATGATTGTCAACCGGGTAGCTCGCAAGGTGCCGATCGGCGGTCATCTGGACCTGCTTCATGCCGGCCGCAGATTATACCGGCGTCGGCTGTCGGATTGCAGCCTTACCAATATAGAACGGGAGATTTTCGGTTTCTATCGTGAGGATGATATACCCGGATTTCTGATTCCCTCTATTTATTTCGACTGGCTCAGCGAGGAAAAACTGGACCAAATGGAATCGGTGCTGGAACACAATCGACTGGATATAGTCAGCCTGGCTTTCCTGGCCGTTCATCTGGCGGAGATATTTGAATCCGAAGGTTCCGATCTTTGCGAACCAGAGGATATCCATTCTCTGGCACGAGTCTACGGACGACGCAAGGATAACGAGTTGGTTACGCGGCTCTACGACCGGATCGAACAAGCTTCGGGGCATCAACCGGAAGATGATATGGTTCTCTATCATGCCCTGGGATTCAAACGAGTCGGCGATTGGAAACGAGCGGTGGAACTATGGCAGAGCCTGGCGAATAAGAAAAATAGACAGGCCTGGGCAGCCAATATCGAGCTGGCCAAATACTACGAGCATCGCGCCGGGCAACTCGACCTGGCCCTCGAACACACCAATCGGGCGGCTGACCAGGATCAACTGACTCAATGCCAGCAGGAACAGACTCGGGAACGCCGCAAGCGACTAGAGAACAAGCTCAACCGCTGAACAGCCTTTGCCGACAGCTTCTTCCCTGCCTGAAATCCCGTCATCATACCTCAATCGGAGATCGATACTATCCGATACACTAATAGATGAGGCACCATACCCGGGAAGGCAGGTAAATGAGTCAGGACATCTTCAAGCAGATTCTCAACGATCACAAAGAACTATCCTCTCTGCCGCAAACTCTGGCTGAAGTCCTGCGGGTAGTAAAGGACGAACGAAGCTCCGCCCAGGACCTGGCCAAGGTGTTGATGCGTGATCCGGCCCTCACCGCCAAAGTGCTCAGAATCGTAAACTCGCCGTTTTACGGCGGTCGGGGGGTAACTACCGTCACACAGGCGGTAGTAACTCTCGGGATCAGAGCGATAACGGCACTTACCCTGTCCACTTCCATCTACGATATGACCGGCGCCTGGCAATTCACGGTTGAGCGAGCCCGTTTCTGGCGACATTCACTTCAGGTAGCTCTGGCCAGCCGAGCGATTGCCGAGGCCGTTCGGTATCCTCACCCGGAGGAGCCGTTTGTCTGCGGCCTGCTCCACGATATCGGTATCCTCGTACTGGAAAAATCCTTTCCCGAAAAGTTCGAGCGTATCTGGCGTCAGGTTGAATCGGGCGAGAGACTCTGTGATCTGGAAGAGGGAATCTGGGGCACCGATCATGCTCGTGTCGGTCAGTTTCTGCTCGAACAATGGCAGTTGCCGTCGGTGATTTGCCAGGCCGTGGGATATCACCACAGTGAGATCGTTGCCCAGGAGAAAGATTCCGATCTGATCGCTTCACAGATTGTCGCGCTGGCAAATATGATGTCCAACTTCACCATTGCACGGGGTCGACCTGAATTGACCATGGACCTGACACGCAAGGAAGCCCTGATCAATCTGCTTGAGATCAATCCCGAAAAGGCTCGGGATATCGAACAGGAACTCATCCCGCGTACACTTCAGGAAGCTCAGTTCCTCGAGATCGACATCGGCTCTCAGGAAGAGATTCTCATGGAAGCGAACGCTATTATCTACGATCATTATCTGTCGGTCGAAAATCTGCTGCGCGAAAACCAGCGCATGCAGCGTGAGGCGGCGCGGGCTCAGCTTGAAAAAGCAGCGTTGGAATCGCTTAAGACCATATCGGCGACGTTCAACCATTACATCAACAACGCCGCCGCTACGATCCTGGGACGGGCACAGTTGATCGAGGTAAAAATCGAGAAGGATCGGGGACTCGATCCCGACGGGGATATTGCCAGGGCTATGGATATTATCATCGACCGCGTCAACACCATCTCCACGGTCATGTGCGAACTCAAGGAACTGTCACAGATCAAGACAACTGTCTATCACGATGATACCTACATCATAGACATCGATCAGAAAGTCAAAAAACGCCTGGCAGAATTAGCCAAAGCCGAAGAATCTGCGGTTGTTCCCCTTACCTGATGTTCGTAAAAATAATCCGGTATCTATTTCCGGTCTATCGCCACATCGACGTTTTCGCCGGTGATATTTAGCTTATGCGTACCGCGACCTATCTTCACTTTGTAACCGTCATCGGGATCGTTGTCTGACTTCTCTACTTCCAGATCGGTTTTAAGCTCACCTCCGGCAGTATTGGCAACTACATAAAGATCAGCCGAACGATACACCAATAAATGTACGCTTCCCCGGTCCATGGCGATATTCGAATTCCCGGCATAATTCCGGGGAATTCTAAAACTGATCTCCCCATGATCTCCTCGGAGGTCCATCGGTCCCGGGGCTTCATCAACCAGCAGATCACCATGTGAGACAGAGGCCGTTAGACGACCTTCGATATCTACGAGATTTATCGATGAATATACGTTATCCGCCGTAATTGTCCCGCTTACATCCTTGATATCGAGCGGCTGGAAAGAAGTGCGGGCTTCGACAACACCTTTTATGTCGGAGATATTGATCGGACACGCATTACCGGTGATATTGACATCACCAACGAAACCTGTGACGGTAGTATGACCGCTGGTTTCCACCAGCGCCTTACCTCCACAGCCCTTTATATTCATGGCGGCGTATTCGTTGGAGATTTTCATATCGGCCTGACAATCGGTTATCAACATGGTGCCATAGCCGTTGGAAATATCGAGGTTGCCGCTTATGCCGGTCAGGAAGACCGACCCCATAGTACTGGTGATATCAATATCACCGGAGAGATCCTGAAGATTAACCGTCGAATTGCGTGAAGAGAGCTTTACCCCACGGTGCAAGTCGGCAACCGACACCATGCCAAAGCTGTTGTTGAGCACCACGGGATTGGTCTTCGGGATCATGATAGTAACCGTTCCCGCCAGCTCTATATCACTGGCATCGCCGATAGTCGGCATAACGGACTCAACGTAAACTGCTTTCCCTTTCTCGAACAAGCGCAGATCGATATTGGAGGATATCTTCTCCGACTTCGTTTTGCTGTCGGCGCGAACGACATACTCACATTCAGCTACAACTCTGTTTTCCGACCACCCGGCCACTTTGAGATTAGCCGAGGGCATAACGACATAGATCGGAATATCGGTTGAGGGAACATCGATACTATCAACCAACCGTCGTTTGACGGCGCGTTTGTCGGATTCCAGCAGGTAGAAATTAGTACCCGGCACGGTCGGCAGGACCGGCGGCATTGGTGTCAACACGACTACTTCGGGTTCATCGACATCGGAAGGAATCGTCCAGGCCGGAACGGCAGGGGCCTCGGGAACAGTGAAACTTCCGAGGCTGTCGGCGAGAAGCATATATACATCGTTCAGTTCTTCGAGCCCCTTCAACTCAACCTTCCACCGACCGAGAGCCTCCTTATTGAATACGATGTATTTCTGCAGATCCATGCTCGAGGCTTGTTTGGCGGCTTCAATGGCCAGCTTAACATACTGGTCGATGGCATCCCGATACTCGTCGTTTTCGTCAAGACGCGTGATAACTTCGTCTTCGAGCAAATCGGATATTACGGTCAGTTCCTGTTGAAGGCTGTGACTGAGACGACTCAGGTGCGGACTGGGTCCGGCGGTCTCTTGTTGATTTTGCAGTACTTTGATCTTGGCCGCGGCTTTGGTCAAATCACGCCTTATCTCATCAACCTCCTGCTCCAGATCGTCGATGCGGTCATCGACTACCCGGCTGTCCTCATCCTCGGAGTGACTGCGCTTTCTAATCTCTCTTATCTCGGACCTGACATCAGCCAACTGTTCCTTGAGTGATGCTTGATACTCCCGGAGGTCGGTTATTCTCTCGCTGTATTCAGAAGCGTTAACATCGGAATCGGCAGCGGCTTCCTGTTTTTCTTCAAGGTGCTGTTGTAATAGTTGCAGTCGTTGATAGAGATTGTTGTGATCACGATATTCGTTCGTATCGTTAATGACCTGGTAGAAATCGGAGAGGAGGCGAACATAATCATTGGCCTGCTTAACATCCAGCTCCGTAAAGTATTCCTGATATTCCAGAGTGATATGCCGAAGTTGTTCGAGTAATTCGAGGTAGTCTTCAGTAAGATACTTGGCGTCGGCGTCGAGATCACCCACTTCACTCCAGCCAACGGCAACCGATGAACGTCGCGAGTCACGTGCGTTAACGTTTTGTCCAAACAACAACAGAGCTATGAGACCGATTGCCAGCCATAACCAGCGATGGAGCGGTTGTTCGGCGACAACAGCCAACGACCGGCACGATCCGAACCTGGAGCCATCCCAGGGATCCTCTGCCCCAGCACCTGCAGAGCGCCGGTCAGGAATAAATCGGTCTTGGTAACAATCCATTTAGTGCTCTTACTTTTTGCCGGTCAGACAAACATTCCAACCGGTCGTTCCTCACCTAATAATACGGTTTGAGACCGGTTTGGTTTCTGAGCCGATTCCGCAATTTAGCCGTAAGCCGCGCAATTGCAATAGTTTTACAGAAAAGTTTCGGGTCCGTATAAAATCCTTCCGGCAACAAAAAGTTGACCTTACTCGTACCTACTACCATACTGAATTTCAAGGATAACAAAGCTAAACCTGGAGATAATATGACGGAAAACCAGCCCACTTACCAAGCAGTTGAATCCCCTTCTTCACCATCGCCGTTGATTCCCTGGGGCTGGCTACGGGCTTTACTCTTTATCGTAGTCCTGGTGATTGTCAGTCTCGGTATCGGCGCTGTAACAGCCTTGTTTTTCGACATTTGGTCCGCAGAGGATGAAATCGCCGCAATAAGTTCATCGGCAGGCATTCTTATTAACGCCTTTCAACTTGCCGTCTTGCTTGGCGTTACCGCTTTGATGCGCCGGTTCGTTGATCGGCAGAGTGTTTTATCTCTCGGATTCTCACTTAAGTCACCATACCTCAAAGACTTGTTCGCAGGACTTCTCTGGGGATTCGGAATGATTTCAGCCATTTTCCTGATTCTATGGTCCATAGGCGCTATCGAAGTTACTGAAATCAATTTCCCTCTGACCAGTTTGTTGGTAATGATTCCTTCCTTGTTCTTTGCCGCCGCTCAGGAAGAGATTATAGTCCGGGGTTATCTGCTCAACAACCTGATGCAGTCATTCAATAAATACGTGGCTTTGGCTCTGACCGGTCTTGTGTTTTCCCTTGCGCACATGTTCAATCCCAGTTTCGGCGCTGCGGCTTTAGCGAATATCATCATGGCCGGTTTCGTTCTGGGCATATATTACATCCATCGCCGGAATCTCTGGTTCCCGATTGGACTCCACCTGGCCTGGAATTATTTTCAGGGAGCGATCTACGGCTCCCCGGTGAGCGGCCTTACCACTCCCGGTGTTATGACTCTCGAATTCAATCCGAGTTACGACTCCCTCACCGGCGGAACCTTCGGTTTTGAGGCAGGCTGGTTGACAGCTATTCTGCTGGTAATCGTAACCGTATCGCTTCATTTCCTGTATCGTCCCAAGCCATCCCGGGACATTCAATCCATCCCACAGTCCCACTGAACTGATTTCTTTGGCCGACCTGTATAGAAAT
Source organism: Candidatus Zixiibacteriota bacterium (assembly GCA_035380245.1). Taxonomy (NCBI): domain Bacteria; kingdom Pseudomonadati; phylum Candidatus Zixiibacteriota; species Candidatus Zixiibacteriota bacterium. Next base: position 663,031 of record DAOSXA010000001.1, read on the forward strand.
TGCACAGGTCGGCCGATATCAATTACAGAAGAGAGTGATAGCCACTCGGCCCGATAGAGTGACTCCACAACCCGCAATACGACAGGGACAGCCATGACTGTTGCGACGGATAAAAAAATAGCAGATAAAACCCACCGTATTGAATCTCAGACCGAACCTGATCGGCGCGGGATGCATGATCTTCTGGATGTATTTACGAGTGAGTTCCCACTCGGGACCGATCGCCCCGTCACGGCAAAACAAAACCGTACTAAACCAACCGCTTCCGGTTCTCGCCTTGTGATGAAACGCAACGAGAGCGGTGTAAAAAGACCCGGTCGTGTTGAAGCCCTGTTGAATTTCAACCGATGTGCGAGCCAGTCGCTGCATGAAATTTATCAACAAGCTCTCGCTGTTGCGGTCGAAAGCACCGACAGCCAGGTGGGATTTATTGCCGTGTTGAACAAACGTGGTACCGAGATTGACATCCCTGCCTGGATTCACCCTTCGGAGTCGGAGTCGCTCATCGGAAACCGACAGTTGGTTTGTTCGCTCATGTCGGCTGATTTCTGGGCTGATCCGCTCGAGTGTTGTAAACCGGTGATGGTCAATGACCATACTGATGCCGACTTGCTCAAACGCCATTATCCCGGTGATCACCACCCAATTGAAAGACATCTTGGCGTACCGTTGATTCTCGATGACCGGCCGGTGGCAATGATCGGAGTTGCCAACAAGGGATCCGACTACGATCGCAGTGATACGGAATTCCTTAAAGAACTCGTGGCCGATCTCTGGCGAATCACCGAAAGGTTTCAAGTAACGGATGCCTTACGGGAGTCCGAAAAAAGGTACCGCCTGCTGGTGGAGACGATGAGTGAGGGCATGGCCGCGTTCGATGAAAACTGCCGCGTTACTTTCGTCAATCGCTGTTTCTGTGAAATGCTGGGTTATACTCCGCCGCAATTGATCGGGAACTCGATCACCGAGTTCATGGATGCTCCTGGTCAGTCGGTATACTACGAGAAGATCGCTCAGGGCAAAGAGGGAGGCCTTCATCCTTACGAAGTAGAATGGCGGACTCGTACCGGGGAGCCTTTGCCCGCCATTGTCTCCCCTCAACCTATTTTCGATTCAAACGGCAATTTTATCGGTTCTTTTGCTGTCGTTACCGACATCACCGAACAGAAACGGACTGAAGCGGTTCTCACCGACACCAACGAAGCCCTTGCAACGGAACGACTCGCTTTGACCGAAAAGAATGTTGCTCTGAAAGAAGTCCTTTCGCAAATCGAACAGGAGATCGATCGCGTCAAGAGCCAGATTAAAACCAACATCGACCGGGTAGTTATGCCATTGGTGCGGAAACTGCACGACCGGGTCGATTCAACTCAGACAAAATACGTTACCTTGCTCGAAAATTTCCTTACGGAAATAGCTTCTCCGTTCATGAACACCGTGGAGCGACGTTATAACAACCTCTCCCCCCGCGAACTGGAGATATGCAATTTAATCCGAAGCGGTCTCTCCAGTAAAGAGATAGCCTCAATGCTCAATACCTCGATACACACCGTTCACAACCAGCGTAAACAAATCCGTAAAAAACTCGGGTTGCTTAAGCAGTCCGACAATCTGCCTACTTATCTCCGTTCCATACAAGACAGAAGTTAACCAGCCGTTCAGTATAACAGGCTGGTAGAGATTCTTAACATCCCATCGAAGTTTAATTGGCTCGATAAAGTGAGAATTTGGCTAGTCAATATAGCCAATTCATAGCTATATCTAACCCATTGAATGATTCAAATTGATACCGAAGAGATTATTAGAGGTTAGGAATGTAGTTTAGGGACAGAGAGTCACCGAAGAAGAGGATTCTCGTGAAAAATTTCAGCAGACATGACCAGACCGGTGAACCAGGAGAGACAAGGACGTCCAAAGGGGAATCGCAGCCAAAATGGGGGGTTGTCCGACTCTTACCGGCGGCAGTCATTTCCGCTGGAAGGCAGTTCTTCATAAAGGGGGGCTTTGAGAGCTGTTCTTTCGAAAAAGGGGGTGACCACGAAGGGGGCTAAAGAGTACGGAGTACCAACTTGTAGGTGTCGGCGGGGAAGGGCTAGGTTCCCCGTCGACGCTGTTCAACTTCGACCGCTGATCCAGCCCACGGATCAAGCCGGACTCACAGTGACTCGTAGACGCAGAGAGCTTATCCTACCGACATGACAGGTCACAACGAGCCCTCGGATTTTTATCCTCTTGCTGCACAGCGCGCGGAGCCCGTCTAACGGACTCCGCGCTGCTTTTTTTATCCAAATTAGATTATCCTCAATTACTACCGGATATTCGGGCTATCAGAAAAAAACCATCGACCGAGAACGAACTCAGCCGGGCAGAACCGGGTCAACGAAGATTGAAACAGGTTCAGTCCAACGAAAGCCGTTAGTAACAACCAGTATGGAGATATGAAATAGTATAAAGCCAGCGACAGAAGGATCACGCCCCCGGCTACTAGTCTTATGGATCTTTCTAAAGTCATCTTATTCACTCCTGAAAAAAAGATATCGGGGCCAGCCCCCACGGCCCCGATTCAGCAAATACCCAATCTGATTTTAGAATCCGTAGGTCATTTTCAGATAGACGTTGTCGTTCTTCTGAAATTGGCCGTAATCGGTCGATTCATGACTACCATCGAAAACGTTGGCGCCCACGGCCAGTTCCAATTCGTCGGAGTATTTATAGGCGGCTGAAGTCCGCAGATACCAGTCCTCATCGCTTGGTGAGTAGAAGATGAATCCGGAAAGAGTCAGGTTCTCACGCATCAACAGCCTGGTAATACGACTGGTTAACAGATGTCGGACTTCATCGCGCACATACATGCCCGAACCGGCCATTTCAGCCTCGAATTTATCGTAGTCGGTCATGTAATCGACCTGCCACTGCCCGTTGATAGTCAGATTACGGGCGACCTGGCGCTCGAAACCGATCATTCCGGTGGCCGAAGAGTTTGGAATCAACGGATCGTCACCATGACGGTCCTGTCGGGAATCGAAGTAACCGCCTTCGAGCCAGAGAATACCTCCCAACAGCGGTCCGCGTACCGAGGCCCCATAGACATTCAATTCAGGATAGAACGGCATCATCGTGCTGCCCTCTTCCGTGGCGATTATTTTTACCCCGCGCGGATTCTTATAGAAACCCTTGTAGAAATACAGGGCCGAGGTGAAATTCCCCACCTGGCGAGAATAGCGGAAAGCGAACTCACCGTTTTCGAACTTGGCATCCGGGGCAGGGACATCGAAATAGTAACCTTCACCGACAATTGTCTGCCCGTTGTAATAGCTCAACTTGCGACCGGTGGGAAGACGGTTGGGCTCGAAACGAGGTGTCCAAACAAAGGATATCGAGCCCAACTGTCCCGGATAGAAATCGGTCCGAATGGCATTTTGCGGAGCCTTGAGATACTGGTCATCGCGCCCCACAAAAAAGGACCGATAGTCTTTAGCGAAAACATCGTTGATAAAAATCAAGTCACCGGTTCCCCAGGTGATGATCTGACGACCAACCTTGAAATCAAGCGAGCTGCCGAGACGGAACTTCATATAGCCCTCGCGTAATTCCAGATCGGTTCCGGCACTGTCGGCGTCATCATAGGTGAAATCGACGCGTCCGAAAAACTCGCCAACTTCTCCGATATGCTCCAGTCGGAGCTGCAAGCGGGTTTCCGAAGCGGTCTGTTCGGTGGCGGTTGGATTGTTCTCGTCCAGACGGGCGCCGTAAAGCCCCTGCAAAAAGCCATCCATGTAAACTTCGGCCCGTATCGGGACTGCTGCGAGAAACAGCAGTCCTGCTATAGTCAGTTTGATTGAAGTCTTCATATCGTTACCCTCGGTCCTCGTTAGTGGATGTATTTCCTCGGCGGATTCTTGAGATAGCGCTCGGTAAAGACATCAGCGTCCAAACCGACGTTGTACTGGATACTGGAGAACGAGATCGTGGTCTTGCCGCCTTTTTGCACATTCTCCATCGAGCGGGAGGTCATGGTCACGATATTGTCGACCGTGTCGATTTTCTCCGACCGGAATACACGCTCCAGACGATCCTTGTCGTCGTAGTAGTTTTCCATGAGCGGCAGGTAGTTTTCCTTGTCGATATAAGAAACCTTATGGCCAAAACTGTCGCCTTCTGATTTCGGCTTCGACTCGATTACCCAGACCGGACGATCGCCGATGGTGGAATCGCCGAGCAGAGTATGGTTGTCCTCGCTCCAATGGCGACCGGAGACATCCTCGTAGCTGAAGTTGCTGCCGACGAAACTGGAGTTTTTATCATCGGCGCTGATCGGCTTTACCAGGTCGACCGACGGCACATAAATCCAGCGCATGTCGTTGCCGTCCGGCACCTTGTGAACCATGAAGGTCAGCCGGGAGACATCCGAGGGCTTCTTGAAATACGTGTAATACATCTGCGGGCCGCCTTCGGACTGGTCCATGCGAAGCATCGTGAATTCCTTAGTGCGTTCCTTGCCGCGCTTATCAACGATGACCATGTTGACCTCGGAGAGACCGTCGTCGCCGGCGTAGTAATAAGCCAGATGCGATTTCTTCATGATCTCGTTGGGATCCTGAGCGTGAGAAAAACTTGCGAAAAGCGTGAGGCTCGCGAGAGCCAGAATCAGAGTGTAAGTCAAAGTCTTCATTTTTCTTCTCCTTATATATCCATCAACGTTTTTCTAATTTTATCCGCTCAGGCGGAGTGCTCTATTTTCGCGTGATGTTCTTCATTAATGGGTGCGGACACCGGCAGCAGCGACTTATGGAACAACCGCGTAATGGCCGGCAGCAGCAGCATGGTTACCAGGCCGGAGACCACCATAATAGCCAGGAAGAACGATCCGACCGTGATGTACGGTACGAGACTGGAGAACATCATCGGGATGAAGCCAATGGCAATAACCAAAACGTTGCGGCTGATTGCCTGACCGGCGCCCTCGAATATCTCATGGTAGGATTCCTTGAAATCCTGTGTCCGGGCGTGAATCATGCGCAGACGCTGAATGAAATGAATCGCGAAGTCGATTGATAGCCCCAGCGTCAGCGATGAGAGCACGGCGATTGGCATATCGTACGGCTTGCCGATGTAACCGATCAGGGCATAGATGGCCATGATCGTGATCGTCAGCGGCAACATCGAGATCAAACCCCAGCGCAACGAGCGGAAGAGGAAGATCATCATAATGAACACCACGAAATAGGAACCGATCAGGGAACTGCGCATACCGGTTACCATCTGTTCCTGCCAGACGATATTGATGTACGGCAGACCGGCCCAGCGGAAAGTAATGCCCGCCGGCGGAGTGTGCTCGGCGATAAACTTATCGGCGCGATGAACTACTTCAGAAACCGCCTGATTGTCGCCGTTCTTGAGCTGGACCCAGAGATTAGCCTGGTCGTATTCCGGCGTGACCATCTTGAACAGGTCGTCGGGATCACCGCCCGACATCTCGAACAGGAAAAGCAACTGACCGACTTCCGTCTTGCTGTCCGGAATACGGGCTTCGGCGGAATCGGCGTCAAACAATTCGTAGCGGACTTTTTTAACGATATCCGGAATACCGGTGACCGAGCCGACAATGGGCTCTTTTTCCAGTTCCCTCTGGAGAGCAACCATGTAGTTCTGCACCTCAGGATCTTTCATCTGGTCGTCTTCGTCACCCTCGACCACGAGGTAGTTCATATAGGTACCGGCCAGGTGCTGATTCATGACCATATCGGCTATGCGGATGGGGTGTGATTTTTTGAACCACTTCACCGGATTGTCGTTGACCTGGATCATCGAGAGACCAACAGCCGCCACCACTACCACCACCAATGATCCATAAATGATTCCCTTGGCATGCTTGTATGAGAAATCGCGGAATCCGTGCATGATCGAAGCCAGCACGCCGCCGCTTTCCTCGGTTTTGCCGAAGTCTCGAAGTGTTTTGGTAGAGATCAGGATGCCAATCGCGGGATTGAGCATGAGCGACAGAAACCAGGCCACCATGATGCCGAAGGCTACGAAAATACCAAACACCTGCACCGGCGGGATCGGCGTCAGGGCCAGTGAAATGAAACCGGCAATAGTCGTAAGCGAGGTGAACAGCATCGGCATGAACAGCTCACTGATGGCATGGCGAATCGTGGTATCCTTGTGCTTGTACTTCTTATAATGATCGTGGAACTCGGATATAATGTGGATCGAGTTCAGCACCGCTATAGGAATCAGGAAGATGGGAATCATCGAGGACATGATGTGGACCGTGTGCCCGGTCATGATCAACAAACCCATGGACCAGATCACCGACATCATCGCGACCACCATCGGAGCGATAATAATCTTCATCTTCTTGAAGAACATGAGCAGGAGGAGGAAAATAATAAGGAGTGCCGCCGGTGCGGAGTAGGCCATCTGGGCAAACATCTCAGCGCCGAAGGAATCCTCTGCCATCGGCAAACCGGCGATATGATACTCGACGTCACCGGCGTATTTTTCGGTGATCGCCTTGATCTCACCGGCGATTCGGTGCGACATATCTTTCGATTCGAGCGGGACGAAAATAGCAACAACCTTCCCGTCTTCACTTGCCAGCTTCCCCTTGAGAATCGGGTTGGCGTTGATCCGGGAAAGGATATAATCGGCCTGCTCCTGAGTCTCGATTTCACCGTCCATCAGGGTTTGTATTACCAGCGTTCCACCGGCGCCCTGTTTGATGTCGTCGACCGTCGAAGGAGCCATTATATCGTCAACCATGACCCCTTCGATATCCTCTATTTCCGCTGTTATCTTGTAGATACGATTGAGGATTTCGGGGGTAAAGGCTGACGTGTTTGACACGACCCCGACAGCCAGGAAATCGCTGATGCCGAAGGTTTCTTTCATTTCATGTTCAAACACCCGGACGGGCTCATCGGCGGCCAGCATGTTTTCCGGATCGGTGTCGATCTTGATCTTCGGAAACTGTGTGGCAAAGAACGCCGTAATGACCACGGCAATACCGATTACCCACCAGGGATGTTTGATTGCGAAATTAGTAAGTCCTTGCTTCATGCTAACACCTCGTTTAAGCTTTTTTGAAAACACTTTAACCGATTAGATAGGCTGAAGCTAAAAACGATTCAAAACGGCGCTAAAAAGATAGTTCGCTGACATAAGATATTGTCGTTCAATCTATTAAAAATCGGGTCCGGCGGCCCATTTTAGCTCCGATAGCAAGATTCTGACGGTAATGGCGTCTTTCTGATTACAGCAGGATCGGGTTTCGGTCGCTCTCATTGTGCCGTTTAGTAGCGCTTCACCAACCGAACCCCGACCTGTTTTTTTCGTAGATAAAACCACCTTCATGTTCACCGGGAGATATAGGCCGGTCCGGGTAAGTACGACCGGAGCTGACATAATATATGAACTACAATGATGCTGATATCGCCGGTATCGTCCTCGACGGCGTGCCCGGATTTATCGATATATTCGAGCGGGAGCCAGTCAGACAGGACGACCGGCGATCTGAAATAATCCCGGCGGGAGGTCCGATATCGTTCGCAAACGGGCGGTCGGATACCGGACGAACTCCAGGCTCGGAGGTTGTTGAAAAAGTCTTACGCGCGGATATTCTGCAAACTACACCCATAATGGCGGGCGACACAAGGCCGCCCGCTACGCGAGGTTAGGATTCTTTAACGCGTAGCGGCGGGGCTTGTCTCCGCCGTAAAAGAGGTTTTTCAACACTCTACTTCGGAAAGAGGTGCGATCAACCGTGAGTCTCCTGCTAAGATTGTCCATCATGTTGCTGTTGATTCTGGCCGCGAGTCTCGCGACAGCCGGTGATGATAGCTGCTGCGCAATTCATCGTATCACGCCGGAAGCGGGGGACGCTTTCTACTGGCCCTATTACCTATATGTCCCGTCCGATCCTCTCAATGGCTTTGACAGCGCCGCGATACTAGTCGAACCGAATAACACCGGCTATATCGACGACGATTTCCGCGTGCATGATTCCGCTTCGTTTCGAAGAATTCGCCTCGATCGCGACCGGGCCGACAAGTGGGGAATGATCCTGCTTCGCCCCTGCTTCCCTCGCCCCAAAACCGACTGGCAAATCTACACTCAGGCGCTTGATCGCGATGTTCTCACCTGTGACGACACAACACTTGCCCGCCTCGATATACAGTTGCAGGCCATGATCGCCGACGCCCGCAAACGGCTGGTCAGCGACTCTATCCCGGTGTGCGACAAAGTGCTTATGTACGGCTTCTCCGCCGCCGGTATGTTCGTGAATCGCTTCGTGCTGCTGCATCCTCAGACTGTGGCGGCAGCGGCGATCGGCTCTCCCGGCGGCTGGCCAATTGCCCCGATTACGGAATACGAGGGGAAGTTGCTCCGCTTTCCGGTTGGCCGGGCCGATCTTGATTCCCTTACCGGACAGCCGTTCGATCTGCTACAATATCGCCAGGTACCACAACTGCTTTTCTTCGGCGATCAGGACGACAACGACGCCGTGATGTACGACGACGGCTTCGACGAGCAGGATCGCGAGTTGGTCCTGGCCCTGTTCGGTCCAACGCCAATCGCGCGCTGGGACAAGGCCCGTAATATCTACACCGAAGTCGGGTGTCACGCTGAATTCCGGCTCTATCCTGGTGTCGGTCATGAAGTCAATTCGGCTATGTGGAAGGATATCGGGGCGTTCTTAGGCGACCATCGTCCCGGTTCAAACAACAACACGGACTAGCGTTAAAATCTCGGACGTCTCCCCTGCCGACCGGTTTCACTTTTTTTCGATGTGATTGACTTCTACGCTCATCTGACGTATACACTTAAATACCAACCCAAAAAGTACATAATTATCGCAGAGAAGGAGTAACATAATGGCTGAAAACAAATACCCCCACGGGACTTTCTGCTGGTACGAGGCTGTCTCGACCGATGTCCCCGCCTCAACCAGGTTTTACACCGAACTGCTGGGCTGGCAGGCTGAGCGGAAAGATTCCGAGACCATGGAATATACCGTTTTCAAGGCAGGTAATACCGTGGCTGCCGGATTAATGGCCATGCCGCCGGACGCTACGGCTGTGCCGTCACACTGGATGGGTTATATCGCCGTGGATAATGTCGATGAGTTGGCCGAAAGAAGTGAGAAGCTGGGAGGCAAAATCATTCATGGCCCGGCCGATATTCCGAAGGTCGGGCGTTTTCTGATCATCCAGGATCCGACCGGTGCGGTGGTTACGCTGATTACGATGGTTTCTAAGTAGTTGATTCGCTTTAACGACACAGGCCGACCCTGAACGAGATCGGCCTGTTTTTGTAACCTGAATTATTATCTGAGACTACTTGGTCTTGCCGAACTTCTTCTCCCAACGCTGCCGCAGTAAATCATTGAGCCGGGCAGAGAGCTTTTCGGGGAGTTCCTCGGGAGTGCCTTCACGGCACAGCCTGACGGTCTGACGCATCGAATCCACCATGATCCGGCAGTTGTTGCACTGCCCTATGTGCGCTTCTATTTCGGCGCACAACTCGGGATCGATTGCACCGTCCAGGTAATCGTTAAGTTCATTAATGTAATCAGGACAGCCTTTTGTCATATTCCACCTCGAAGGCTTTACTGAGATAATCGCGCATGGCTAAACGAGCCCTTAAAATTCGGGACTTGGCTGAAGCCACCGACTGGCCGGTCAGTTCAGCAACCTCTTTGACCGACAGTTCTTCGACATAGCGCAGCAGAAACACCTCACGGTATTTGTAGGGCAACTCCGCCAGGGCTTCATCGACCAAACGCCGGATTTCGGCATCCTCAAGCAGTTGGTGCGGGTCACGCCAATCGAACATCTCAAAGCTGTTGTGATCTTCTTTGCGCGACGACGGCAGGTACTCATCGACCGGCTGGAGTTCCATCCGCTGCGATCTGGCATATAACCGTCGCGCCTCGTTGAGAGCGATGCTGTAAAGCCAGGTGCCGAAAGAGGCGTCTCCTCGGAACTGGTCGATTTTATCAATCGCTTTCAACAATGTATCCTGCACGATATCCTCAGCATCTTCTTCGCTCCCGGCCAGTTTACGAGCCAGTCCATACACCTTGCCTTTATGGGCATCGACAAGCTGCATGAAAGCCGTAAAATCTCCGGCCTGAGCTTTCTGGACTAATTCTCTTTCATCCATTTGATCATCAATATACCCAAAACGATTCAGGGGCAAACGTTGAAAAAAACGGAAACGAATAAAAAACCTGCCGCGATTTTACGACAGAGTCTTCTATCGAATTAACCTCTCTGCCGATAGTAGCTTATCTGCCATCATAAGGAAGACCAGCCTTGGAGTTATTGATATTACCACCAATCAATGAGACAATCGGGTCAAAGCAGTCGTTATTAATAGTGCAAGCATCAGCCTGACGGTCACGTAGTATATTGTGATTGCCCCGGACTGTTTTGGAAGTAAATTGGATTGAAATGAAAAAATTATTCCTAATACACTTCAACGAAGCTGAGGCGCTCGATCGCGTCCACGATCTCAAAACGACCGGCCTCAGGATCGTCTTCGAGCCTTTTACGAGCGCCACTTTTAAAGCATTGCGGACTGATCCGCCCACGGTGATCCTGATCGACCTGACCCGGCTGCCTTCATCCGGACGGGACATCGGGATTTCTCTCCGCAAGTTCAAGACAACAAGGCTGGTGCCTTTAATCTATGCGGGTGGTGCGCCGGAGAAGGTGGAACTTATCAAGAAGCTTCTGCCCGACGCGACATACTGTTCTTGGGACGAGGCTCCAGCTGCGATTCGCCGCGCCCTTAAGCACCAGCCGACCGAAGTGCATGTGCCGGATTCGATCATGGCCGCTTATGAGAATCGCTCGCTCGCCGACAAAGTCCAGATTCGACCGGGAACAAACATATTGCTTGTGGGGGCTCCCGAAGGATACTCATCGAAGTTGGGTAAGCTGCCCGACAATGTGACGGTCCACCACCGGCCTCAAGGAAAAGCCGACCAGATTTTCTGGTTCGTTACGAGACTCTCAGAAATTGAACGACGTCTTCCCAAGATCGTGTCGCACTTAGCCGAACGGGGCGGATTGTGGATGATCTGGCCGAAGAAAAACAGCGGGATAGAGTCCGACCTGACTCAGGCGGCGGTACGCAAGCACCTGATGGCCAACGATCTGGTTGACCACAAGATTTGTCGTTTCGACGACACCTGGACCTCGTTGCGCTTTGTCGTGCGCAAACGACAATAGAGAAAATCCATTGAAAAAGGCAGAAGCCGCTGCTCCTGCCTTAATGAATTCGATTGTAATCGTCCTTACCCCAATAAACTCAAAAACACACCCGCCGCGACCGCCGATCCGATCACACCCGCTACGTTCGGTCCCATAGCGGGCATCAACGGATTGACTTCACCATCCGTTTCGTCGGAGACGAACTTCTGTACCACTCGGGCAGACATCGGCACCGCCGACACCCCGGCCGCACCGATACACGGATTGATCTTCTTATTGTGCGGGAGAAATAGATTGAGAAGTTTGGCGAAAACAATCCCACCGGCGGTACTAAACGAAAACGCCACTGCCCCCAGGACGAGGATCAAAAGCGTCTTATACGTGATGAAATGCACCGCATTCATCGTGGCGCCAACCGTCAGCCCCAGGAAGATTGTGACGATATCGATCAAAGCCCCACCGGCCGTTTTACGTAAACGTTCCGTCACACCGCTGACCCTGATCAAATTCCCGAACATCAGCATTCCGATGAGCGGAGCGCTTGAGGGAATGGCGAGCGAGGCCACAATCCCAGTAACGATCGGGAACAGGACCACAGCCGTACGGGAGACCGGAATCGCCTGCGGCATGTCGATATAGCGCTCTTTTTTAGTGGTCAGCAGACGCATGATCGGCGGTTGAATAATCGGCACCAGCGACATATAGCTGTATGCCGCTACGGCGATCGGCCCCAGCAGATCGGGAGCCAGCTTGCTGGCGAGAAAAATTGAGGTTGGGCCGTCGGCGCCGCCGATAATGCCGATTGCCGCTGCTTCCTTCGGTGTAAAACCGAGAAACATAGCCGCTCCGAGCGCCGCCACAAAAATTCCCAATTGTGCGGCCGCTCCAAGAAGAAAGGTGAGCGGCCGACCGAGAAGTGGGCGAAAATCGGTAAGGACCCCTACTCCCATGAAAATGATCGGTGGTAATAGTTCGGTTTTGATGCCGGCGTTATAGATCAAAGCGATGATTCCGTCGTCGTAAGATCCCATCCCGCCAAGTGGCAGATTGGCCAGAATGATACCGAAACCGATCGGAATCAACAGCAACGGCTCGTATTGTTTGGTAATGGCCAGGTAAATCAGTATGCCGGCTACCGCAAACATGACCCAATTGCCGAGAGTCAGATTGGCGAAGCCGGACTGGTGAATCAGTTGAACGAGGTTCTCCATATCTGATACTCCCTTACGAGATGGTCATGATCGGTTGCGACGAATCGATTTCATCTCCTATCTTGACAAGGATCGTACTGACAGTACCATCACAGGGAGCTTTGATATCATGTTTGGCTTTCATCGCTTCTACAGCCGCCACGACTTTGCCCTTTGTGACCTGGTCACCTACTTTGACAACGATATCCACCACTTCGACCGATCCGGCAAAACTGGAATGGACAGGGGTGCCGCCATTGGTGGAAGGAGCCGCCACCGCAGCCGGAGTCGCCGTCGGGATGGCATCACCGACACTGATCGGTTCGACGGTAATGCTGAAGACACGGCGGGAACCGTTTTCTTCCACCGTGCACTGAGTCACGACTCGACCCGACACAGCCGAAGCTGCAACCGGTGCCGCTGCCGAAGTCGGAGCTGCCTCGGCCTCCTTCTCGGCCTTGATCGATTTCAGCGGGATATCAATTTTGGCCTTGCCGGTCAGGAAGCGGATCCCCTCGTTTACCTCGATCTTTTTGCCCGGGACCATTTGTCCGGCCACGAGGAAGATGTTCTTGTCGTTAACCGGGAGGCCGAATTCTTCGAGTGCCTTTTTAGCGGCCGAGAGAGAATCGGGCGCCGCTTCGAGCGGGTCACCGTCGAACGGTTGTAAATTGAGTTGTTTAGCGGCAGCTTCGATCACCTTCGGATCCGGCGGCAAAGGTGTCTTGCCAAAATAACCCAGCACCGCCTTACCGTAACCGGCGTCGATCTTTTCCCAGCGTCCGTACAACACATTGTTGAATGCCTGCAACCAATACTGCTGCGAGCCGGGGGTTACCGATGTCCAGGCACCGCCGGCTTCCACCACCACCGGGAATTCGGCGAGGACATCGGAGTATTTATCGAGAATGCCGGCCTTGACCATCATGTGCACGTTCGGACCGATTGCCCCGCCCGGCATTGGAAAACCTAAAACGCGGGCATCGGCCGTAGTCGTGGTCGGATTAAAATCGTAATCAGCCATCGCATCGGTCAACATACGCTCAATATCGCCAATTTTTTTTACATCAATATCAAGCGTCGCCCCGGTTCCCTTGAGACCGTGAGCCATGGAGCGGACGTCAGGCTGCACGGTACCGGAAGCCATCGGACGGACCGAAAGGTCAACCCCGTCGACACCACCCGCAATACCGGCCATGTAACAGGAGACCGCCGTCGATGCCGTGTCGTGAGTGTGTTGCCAGAGAATCATCTCCGGCGGCATGATCTTTTTGAGACCGACCGCCGTATCGTAGATGGTTTTCGGGTCGGTCGTTCCGGATGCGTCCTTGAGACAGATACTGTCGATTTTCATGCCGCTTTCGAGCAGCTTTTTACCGATGTTTATGTAAAACTCCGCCGTGTGAACGGTATCGGAATCGAACGGAAGGCCCATCAGGGCGATACAAACCTGATGATGCATCCCGGCCTCAATAATCGGTTTGCCGGTCTCGATCAGGTTATTGACATCGTTCATATAGTCGAAATTGCGATCCCAGGTGGTGCCGTACTTCCTCATTAGCTTAGCCTGAAGATTCAGGGCGTCGAGCGACTGGGTGGTCAGCGTCACACCGGATACGGAACGGGTAAGAATCTGCAGATCGCATTCGGGGCCGACCGCATCGCGCATAGCCTGCATGTCTTCGAAAGGATCCTCGCCGAGATACATAAGGGGAGCCTGATAGCGGGCGCCGCCGCCGAATTCGAAATGGCGAATGCCGCACTCGGCTGAAAATTTCATGGCCGGAAGAATGTCATTCAATCGAACCTTGCCGCCAAACGAGCTTTGGAGTCCGTCGCGGAACGGGGTGAACATCACCCGAATGGTTTTCTTCTTCTCAAGAAAAATCATTATATCTCCTCAACACTTGTGACTTGTGTTCCGGGGTACATAGCGGTCACAACCGAGGCTACCGCGGCGATTAAAGCGGTGTCGGTGGTAATAGCAGGTTTCTGGGGAAATATCAAAATGATGCTGCGCATGAGCAAAGCCAGAACTGCTAACAACAGGAATACTGCGGCGAGCGCAGAGGCACAAATAACAAACAGCTCCAATGATCCCATATTGAGTTCTCCGGGGCCAGGCCACGTTGGTCCTGACGGGCTAGTGGTCTTTATTATTATGTCTATATGTGCATGATGCCGACGCTTGCGCGTCTAACCGACTAGTTGATAATATAATATACTGAATAAACGCTCGGGATTCAAGTCTCTTTGTCAACTTTTAAGCAATAATCTGCCCGAGTTGACCGATGTCGGCCGATGTTTGAAATAAAGCTCCAAATTGTCGCCGATTGCCTCGACAATACCTTCTACCAGCAATGTATCATTATCGCCGGTGCGGTCGCTGTACACCGCGACATCGCGCCCCAGAATCAACGAACGTTCACGATAGAAACGCAACAGCGATCGATAACCATCTTCGAGAAGAATGTGGTAGCCCCCCGCAATTGCTCCGATAAGATTTTGTAATACAATAGCTTGACTTGTGTCTGCGGACGCTGATACAAAATCGTGCAATGATGCGGTACGCGGCACGAACAGATTCGGTTTCACAGTCGGCGTGGTACCGACATTGAGTCCGATGCCAAGGATGGCGTTGGTGACCGTGTCTCCCTCGGTCAGGCAATGCGCCAGCACGCCGCAGATTTTAGCGTTATCGATAAGGATATCATTGACCCATTTGATGCCCGCTCTGCCCCGGAGATCATCCACTCGGTCGATAGCTTGAACCACCGCTACCGCCGCCAGGATCATAAAGCCAACACCAAAATTCTCAATCGGACGATTAGGTGCGAAATGAACGCATAAATAGATATTGCCGGGGGGAGAAACCCAGGAGCGGCCTTTGAATCCGTGGAAACCCGCCCCCTCACCCGCCAGACAGAGGGTCATATCCGGCAACGCAACATTTGCGCGCGCCAGCTCGATCAGGATGTCATAATGTGAACGTCCGGCCGACTCGACCAGCAACAGCCGATCAAAAAGGCCGTTGGTTTCACCGTATAATAGATCGATATTGTCCGTGTAAACAGCATTGATCAACTCGGAAGGAAGGTTACCGATATTCTGCTTGTCGGTTTTTGTCCATTCCAACACAGTCGGTGTTATTGTCCGGCTGAAATCGATGCTGTCGGTAATGATCTTCATCTCATCAACGATCCCTTGGCACGTCTCGGGGAGACGTGCCCTACAATGTCAGGTTGCAAGCAACCTGACCCACGCCCGGTGCCCCACCCCTCAGGTGGAAATTTTCGTGGGCGGCAGACGTCTCGGTGCCCCACCCCTCGGGTGGGATATCCGGAACAAAACCAACCGTCCGCGTTACGTCTCCCCTGCGAAAGCAGGGGTCCATCTTCATTCTTGTGGGCGGCAGACCTCCCGGTCTGCCCCATATCGCAATTCCCAGACACGTCTCGGGGAGACATGCCCCACGGCTGGATACCGGCCTCCGCCGGTATGACATCACCAAGGGATGTCCCAGATACTGAGCCTTGTAGGTCGGGTTCCGGAGCGAGTGCGGGCGAAGCCCCACGAGCATAGAAACCCGACACCTTACATCATCGACTGATCCCGTTCCTCTTCGGCAGGTCTCGGAGAGAGAGACCTGCCCTACGATGTCAGGTTGCAAGCAACCTGACCTACGTAAGATGGATTCACGCCCTCGCGGGAATGACATCTCGGCACGGACAATCGTAATGTAAACTACATTCTCCCCTGCGTTCGCGCAACCTATCTGGTTGATTGACATACATGGCCACAAGTCGTTATCTTCCGGCCATGGAACCATCGCATCGACAAGAACTGATCGATTACCTTAAGAAAATGTTCGGACGCCCGATCAGGGATAAGGTCGTGCGCTCGATCACTGCCAATCCTCCCTTTCACGGCCTTCCGACAATCCATATCGCGGTGGGACAATACTGCTCCGGTATGGAGCCGGGAGCGCCGACTGAAGAAATCCTGGCGATATTCGAGTCGGAGTCGTACCTGGTCGTTACCCCGACCCGGGGCAACGGCGAGGGCCTCCCTTACATCTTCCCGCGCAACACGATTGTGGATGTACAATACGAGGAGTAAAACCTACGTTGCCTTCTCATCCACCACTACCACCGCCGCGCCGTTGAACCGTCCGTGTCGGAGATCATCGAGCGCCTCGTTAGCCTTGGCCAGCGGATAGGCGGTCACTTCGGTCTTGACCGGCACTTTCGGCGCAAGCGCAAGGAACTCTTCGCCGTCGCGACGAGTCAGATTGGCCACCGATTTGATCGAACGTTCGCCCCAGAGAATCGAGTACGGAAATGACGGGATATCCGACATATAAATCCCGGCGCAGACCACGATCCCCCCTTTACGCACGGCTCGTAACGAAGCCGGGACCAGTTCCCCGACCGGGGCAAAAATAATGGTCGCATCAAGCTCGACCGGCGAGGGCTCATCCGAATAACCGGTCCAAACCGCGCCGAGATGACGCGCGAATTCTTTGGAGGAGTCATCACCGTGCCGTACGAAAGCATAAACCTCACGCCCCTGCCAGACACAAACCTGACTTAAAATATGGGCCGCTGCTCCGAAACCGTAGAAGCCGATCCGTTTGGCTTCTCCGGCCATACGCAGGGCGCGATACCCGATCAACCCGGCGCAGAGAAGCGGGGCAGCCTGCAGATCGGGGTAGCCCGAAGGAATCGGAAAAGCAAAACGGCGGTCGACAAGACAGTATTCGGCAAAACCGCCGTCTATTTGATAGCCGGTGTATTTGGATTTGTCGCAGAGATTCTCGTCACCGGCGCGACAGAAATCGCACGTTCCGCAACTACCGCCCAGCCAGGGAATACCTACTTTATCCCCCACGGCGAATTCATCCACCCCTTCGCCCATCTTGTCGACAATCCCGACAATCTGGTGTCCCGGGACGATCGGCAGTTTCGGTTCGGTCAACTCACCGTCGACTACATGCAGGTCGGTGCGACAGACACCGCAGACATTGACCTTTACCCGTACCTGTCCGGGCTCCGGCTCGGGAATCGGCAGGTTGGCCGGTTCCAGACGCTGTCCCGGTTCTTTCAATATCATAGCACGCATAGCGTCATCCTCATCCTTTGTTTCTGAATAACAAATCCTCGTTAAGTCCGCCTGGCAAGGGGTTTTTCTTTTCAGATTGGATTCGATTGTGTATTGTAGTGGCGATGGGTTCGGATAAAAGGCCGGGCTATGATTGAACTTCGGAAACGGGATAGTGATAATGGATCGTTTAACCAAGGTAGAATTCCTCCAGCGAATAGAACTGTTCAAAGACCTCGACAACGAGGAGCTGGAGTTGATCGTCCAACTTCTGGAATCGCGTCTTCTGGAAGCCAACCAACTTCTTTTCGAGCAACATGCACCGCGTCGCTTCCTGCACTTGATCGAGGACGGCAGCGTGGAATTGTTCACCACCACTGCCCTGGGAGAGGAAAAACGGCTGGCGACGTTCAGTCGGTTCGACTTCCTCGGCGAGGGTGTCCTCATGGACGACTACCCCCACTCAACATCGGCCCGGGCCGTGTTGCCGAGTCGCTTGCTGGTCCTTTCGCGCAAGCAGTTCGAACAACTCACCGCCGATTATCCGTCTATTGCCACCAAGTTACTCTCGCGCGTCGCTCGGGTCATTGCCCGGCGGATGCGCCAGGCCGCGACCCGCGTCGCCAGCGCCGGAGCACAGTATATCTCCGGGCGTACTCGCGAGGAACATGACCTGCTCGGTTATCGCGATGTTCCTCACGAATTCTATTACGGCGTGCAGACGTTGCGGGCCATGGAGAATTTTCCGATCAGCGGGATATCGCTGGCTCAGTTCCCGGACGTGATTAACGCCCTGGCGATGGTAAAAATTGCCGCCGCCGAGGCCAACCGCGACCTTCGCCTGCTGCCGGATGATATCGCCGATGCAATCGTCAAGGCCGGCACCAAGATCATCAACGGACAATTTCATACCCATTTCGTAGTCGACATGATCCAGGGCGGCGCCGGAACCTCGACCAACATGAACGCCAACGAGGTAATTGCCAACATCGCCCTCGAAATTCTCGGGCACGAGAAAGGCGAATACGAATACTGTCATCCCAACAACCACGTCAACCTGTCCCAATCCACTAACGACGCTTACCCCACGGCTCTCAAAATCGCTTTGATTAACGCCAATCGGAAGTTGCTTGAGGTTCTTAAGGATCTGGCCGAGTCATTCCGAGCCAAGGGCCGCGAGTTTGCCCGTGTGATAAAAATGGGCCGCACCCAGTTACAGGACGCCGTGCCGATGACCCTGGGACAGGAATTCGAATCCTGGGCCACGACCCTCGAGGAAGAAATCAACCGTCTGCAATTCAACGCGGATCTTTTCCTAGAAGTAAACATGGGAGGCACCGCCATCGGTACCGGCATCAACGCCGATCCCCGCTATTCGGCTCATGTGATAAGCCATCTGCGCAAAATCACCGGCCTCGAGGTCTCCCTGGCCAGAAACCTGGTCGAGGCAACTTCCGACACCGGCGCTTTCGTTATGTATTCATCGGCCACCAAGCGGTTGGCGGTCAAGCTCTCCAAAATATCGAACGATCTGCGATTGCTTTCCAGCGGACCCCGGGCCGGTATCAACGAGATTAATTTACCGGCGATGCAACCCGGTTCTTCGATTATGCCTGGTAAGGTCAATCCGGTTATACCGGAAGTCGTTAACCAGATCGCTTTCAAGGTGATCGGTAACGATCTCACCGTAACCCTCGCCGCCGAGGCGGGCCAGCTCGAACTGAACGTCATGGAACCGGTGATTGCCCAGTCTATTTTCGAGTCGATCGAGATGCTCCGAAACGGGATGATCACGCTCAAAAACCGCTGTGTCGACGGCATCACCGCCAACGAACAGCGCTGCCGCCGGATGGTCGAGAACAGTGTCGGTCTCGTAACGAACCTCTCGCCCGTGCTTGGATATGAGACATGTAGCTCACTCGCTAAAGAGGCGCTGGAAACGAACCGGTCGTTGTATGAACTCGTGCTCGAACGGGGACTGTTATCGAAAGAAAAACTCGATGAGTTGCTTTCCCCGGAGAATATGATCGGCCCCAACGGCTGAAGTCCGAGTATCCCCGAGCTTCTCACCCATGGACGGGCGGGATGTTGGTACGTGGAGGCAGACCTTCCGGTCTGCCTCCGTTTCTTTGTATAATTGTACCACGAAAAAAAAGTAATCCCGGCGGAGGGGACTGTTGAAAAGGCCGCACGCACACATGTTCAGCAAAACATGTCTGTAATGCGGGCAACACAAGGCTGCTCGCTATGCGAACACTCTCTCGTAGAGGATATCGCGTTTATTTGCAAAAATGGAACACAAAGTCATGCCTTTTATACATCATTTCCCACAAATCCCTTGACGATACCGTGTTACCCTCCCATAATAAGACTTACTTACTACCATAGCATTGTAAATTACAGACCCATAAGATTTATACAGGGACTATCATGAGCACTAGATTTCTCACCTTAGTACTGGTAACAGCATTACTATTCATACCATTCTGGGGCTGCGGTGACGACTCCGTATCTTCATCCAACGACGGCGGGGACGATAGCACAGTCGGCACCACGGTCGACACTGCCGGCGGCGTTTTCACCTTCGTAAGCGGAGCTGTGGGATTGAACTTTCCCCGGAACGCGGTCGATTCCGCGATAGAAGTCGCGGTCGAAGTCGAAAGTAGTTACCCGGCTGATGACGGTTATGTCCCGGGGTCCTGTTACGATTTCTCGCCTGACGGCCAGCAGTTTCTTACTCCGATCACCATATCCATCAAATACAGCGAGAGTAATCTTCCCTCCGGCGTCGACGAAAGCAGTCTTCGCCTGTGTAAGATTGTCAACAACGCCTGGTCACCGGTTGCCGGTTATTCCGTTTGTACCGACAGTAATTACGTAAGCGCACCGGTAAACAGTTTTTCCAGCTACGGCATTGTCGGTACCGTCAGCACCGGCGGCAACGTGTACGAGGGCGACTATGCCATCAAGGACAGCGCGACCCTGGCTGATTTCCAGGATTACACCTCAATTGACGGCGAACTCGAGATCTGGACCTGCGCTCCCGACACGGTCTCGCTTCCCAACCTATTGACGATTGACGGCACACTGTACATCAGGGACTACCCTTCCGTCGAACACAACATAGTCCATGTCAGCATACCAAACCTTAGCTCGATTGACTGTTTACTGAAGATAGAGGAATGTGATTCACTACGCATGGTCGCTCTGCCTTCGTTGGAGTCAGCCGGTTCGATCGTTATCCAGCGGAATCCGTCTCTGCAGAATGTCGATAGCCTGTTCTCACTCACAACCCTGAATCCCAGCGGTTACAGCAGCTACGGCAGTCTCTACATTTACGACAACGACTCCCTGACCAGCCTGCTCGGCCTTGGCGGCATATCCGGAGCGGCGTACGGTCTGACGATCAAATCGAACGCGTTGCTCACGAGCCTTGTCGGTCTGGAGGGAATTTCGAGCGCCAAATCCTTGACCATCTCTTATCAGAGCTTGTTGACCACGCTTGTCGGCCTGAACATCCGGTCGGTCGAAGAACATGCCATTATAAGAAACTGTGACGGTCTCGAGGACCTCCATGGTTTGGAAAACCTGCAAACGGTCGGCTGGAGTTTCGAGATCGAGGACTGTGGCGCACTGACCGACTTGACCGGATTGAGCATGTTGAGTTCGGTCGGCGGCTTCTTCATGATCGATAACAATTCGCTGGAGAGTCTCGACGGCCTCGGCACGCTTCAGATCGTTGACGGCAGCCTTCAAATCGAAAACTGCGACGAGTTGTCCGATATCTCGGCCCTGGAATTCGTTACTACCGTCGGCGCCAACCTGTACATCGAAAGTTGTGACTCATTAAGGAGTCTCGAGGGGCTAGACGCCGTCACCCATGTCGGCGGCAATCTCTATCTGCAATTGCTCCAACACCTGGACAATGTTGACGCTCTGGCTCAACTGGATTTCGTCGAAGGGAGTCTTCGCATCACCAACTGCTGGCGACTGACGAGTGTCGAGGGCCTCTGGGGCTTGCTTCCCAACTCGGCTACCGGCTATGTGCTGGAATCCGTGACCATTACCGACAACGCCATGGCAATGATTCCGACCGGCTTGTCCAACACCAAGGCCTGGGAGCTAGTTGACAAGATAGGTGGAGAGGACATGGTGCACTACACAGTCACGATCGAGAACAACTGATGCGATTTCACGGCAGGTCCAAAGATGGACTTGCCGTGCGATTAATCTACTCCGCTTCCTCAGAGGGCTTGAGGAATCGCACCAGCGCACCCCAGCGTTTGTCGACGACAAAACCGCGTGACATGTAAAATCTTCTCAGGAAGAAATGCGTCTTGACCACCCGCATACCCTGGTTGGCCATGCGGTTACAAAAATCTTCCACCAACGCCGAGCCGATTCCCCGCCCCATCACCGGCGGAGCGATCACTGAACCATCGAGGTGGACCACATCGTCTCCCTCAAAACGATAGCAAAGCCCGCCGACCAGTTGCTCCTGAGCATCGGCCACAACCAAAAACCGATCTCGCTCGGTGACGGTCTTGGGATAACCTTCTTTGAAAAATAACCGATAAAGCTGGCCAATCTCGGCCGGTTCGATCGGTTCGCGGAAGGTGTACACCTCGCCGTGTTGATCGGCATAACTGGTGCGTAGAATAACATGCTTATGCTCGGAATCGCCGACCGTCAGGATATCCATCTGACGCGTCTTCTGGGCTTTCGGGAAAATCAACTGGCTGAAAACTTGTCGATCGAAAAGATCTTCAATCGTCGATTGTAAATCAGACAACTCAATCAATTGAATTGCGGGGGTGGTCGTTTTCTTGAACATTTTGCGCAGGAGAGTATCGAAAGCCTCCCGAACATTGCCTTCGGCCTTGGCAAAATAAGTGTGTCGATAGAGATGATAGCGAGCAATCTCGGGAAGGCGATCCAGCCGATACAACCGTAACAGCTCGATAGTAATCTGCTCGCGGGCCTGAGGTGAGGCGCTTGGATTGATTTTATCCCATTCATGGTAACGATCAATCGCGTTTTGAAGCGGCAACGATACATAATAAACCGATGATAGCTTGATCAGGTAATCATCAAGCCTCTTGCAGAAGTTATCCTGATCGTGCGACAGCACCTCGCGGTGCAGGTCCTCGCGCAGTTGTGTCAAAAATTTCTGCCCTTCCTCCAGACCCAGCTTCTCCACACAGGCATCGAAAATCCAATCGGTATTCAGGATCGAGCGATACCAGGGATAATGCGCCTCGGTGCGACGGAAGAAATTCTGGACCATCGGACGGATCAGCGAAAGTGTATTCTCATAGGGCCGCCAGCCGGTTATCGACTGCACTGCCGCTCCCTGGCGAAAATCCTGTTCCGGCACCATGACATTTTCCGGAGTAACCGCACCCGTCACGATCCTCCGTCCGCTGACCAGCCAACCTTTGAAATACGTACCAAGCGCCTCGATGAAAAGTTTGCGCCAGCGGCCGCTCTGATGATCAGTGCGGTGTTCCTGCGATGACAACTCACGAATCTTCTCCCAAACGGTCAACTCGCCCTGATAAACCAGCGAGCGGGCATTCAATTCGAGACGACAGCATCCCAGGCGCGGCAGCACCGGAGAACCGTATGGATAGCTTGAGATTGACATCAACCAGTAGATCGTTTCGAGCACGCGGGCATCGGTGACATCTTCGTTGATGATCAACTGCAGATCGTAATGCTTGCCGCTTGAGGCGTTGACACTCACCCGATAGCGGAGATAATGACGCCGCGATATAATTCGCGATATCCAGATCCCCTTGTCGGGCACATCTCCCAGATCGAACTCGTGTTCATCGAACGCCAGAATGATCGACTCTTCGAGAAAACCGGTTCCTACCAGCACCTGGCGCAATACGTATTTCTCTGAGGCCGTGAGTTCTTCACCGAACTCTATTTTCGCATCCCAGACTTCTTCCGAGAAACTGGGGAGTTTTTTCAGCAGTTGTTTTTCGTAGTCGTGCGACAATTCGGCAAAACAGACCTCGGCAAAGGTGGCCAGTCTGGGATCGTCCTTATGAAGAATCCATCCGGCCAGTTCAGCGCGAGCGGTGTTGTAGTATTCCGGATGAACCCGCGCGAAGTTGGCCAGCAGAGCCAGCATGTGCTCGAATTGGTGGCGGGTTACCTCGGATGCCGGCCAGGTCAGTTGTGTGCGATAAGTATACATGCGCTGACGCAACGCCTGGAGGCGACGATGCTTCAAGTTCGATTGAGCCACCTCGCGGATCGAGTCCTCGTCGAGGAAAGCCAGTCCGGATTCAATGAATGAAGGCAACACCCGGCCGTAGTCGGGAGAAGGTTCATCCAGCAACAGCGTGCGATAAGCCAGCGATCTGATCTTGAATTCCGGATGATAAGCGAGGCCTTCGAGACGACGACGGATCACCCGCGCCACTCGCTCGTCCGACTCCTCCAGCGCTCGACCGAGATTGGTTACAGCCCATGAAGCCGATTCGACCGGCCCGAACTGCGCCTGGAGAATCAATTGGTTGACCACCGCCAGTTCCTGATCACGCACCGGTCGCGACGGGAGATTCAGGAGCGATTCTGCCGAAATCTCCGCACGATCGGGTATTTGCACCTGTCCGGAGAACGGCTCCGGCGGCAGGTCCCATCCTTCGCGACAGGGTCCGAACGCAATCAAAGAAGGATTTCCGATCCAGAGCAGCGGTTGTCGCGCCATGAGACCGAGATCAATCATCCGCCCCGTAAGCTCATAGCTGAGATCTCCGATAACCACCCGATTTTCAGCCGTCTTGGCCAGCCGCAGTCCGACCGGACGTCCTGCTGCGGTAAGCCCTTCGCTGTCGACAATGATGTCATCCTCCAGCACGCTGATGTCCCGGTGGAACCAGCGCGGAATACGAATCGTGTAACCCTGCCAGTACAGCTCAACATACTTGCTTTGATACAGCTCGCCGATCACCGTCTCGAAATTTTTCTCGATCACTTTCCGGCGGAACGAGCCTTTGGGGGTAAGTTCTTCCTTATCGACATCGAAATCGCGATCGAGTACGGCAAAATTAATCACCCGCTCGAACGGCGCCAGATCGGTGTTGGCATTGGTCACGATCTGATGATAATAGTCGCGCAGGGCAACCTGGTCCTGGAATCCAACCACCACCGGGTCCGCGAGATCGGGAACGATCAACAGCACGTTGAACTCGCGAGCATCCCCCACCAGAAACGACCTTTTGACTCCGGCTACTCCCTCGAGTTTCTTTTCGACTTTGCGTGGCGCAATCGTTTGTCCCCGACTGTTCTTGTAGATATCCTTGAGGCGATCGACAATTTCATAATGGCCGTTTTCCAGCCGATGGAAAAGGTCTCCGGTCGCAATCCAGGGCTCATCCTCCGGTTTCGGATCGATCGGTATCGTCCCTCCCACCGGAGCATCGTCGTAATAACGAGCGATATACGGCCCGGCTATGCTCAACTCCCCTTTTTTGCTCAGGCGTGCTTTGACTCCCGGCAGTGGGATGCCTATCGAGTTATCCGGAATATCGCCGGGGGGAGTCATGGTGATGCCGCCGGTCGCTTCGGTCATACCGAAACCGCTGCAGAGACTCACCCCATAACGATTGAAAAACTTGAACACGGCCGGAGCCAGATACCCGGCGGCAGAAAGCCCCCAGCGAAGGCGGCCTCCCACTACTTCACGGAAAAGATCGTTCTGCCCCTCGAGTGAGGTAGCCGAGGACATGTGTTGTTCGCATCGTTCGTGAATCTGAACCCAGCGGATAGGGACCGAGATCAAACCGGTCGGATTGACCTGTTTGAGCAGCGCCATGAGTGTTTCCGAAGACGGATTGCCGGGGAAGACATAAGTTCCACTCCAATAGATCGCCCCCATCATCTCGAAAAACCGCCCGAAAGTATGAAACAACGGCAGATAACAAAGAAGAACTTCATTGTCTCCCACTTGCGGTAATGCGGCGCTGCGCGCGAAACGCTTGGTAATCAGATTATAGAGCGAAAACGAAACACCCTTGGGACGACCGGTGCTGCCGGAAGTGAACATCACCGTGGCAACTTCATCGAGCGGTCGACGCCGGCGATTTTTGAGCAGTTCACGCCCCTCACTGGGAGCGACAGCCAGGGTGGCTTCGGTCAGCGACTGTGCCTCAGACATACCGGTGTTGGGTGTCATAGTCAGGATCTTGAAGCTATCGTTACATTTGGCGCGAGCCTTGAGCAGACGTTGATAACGTATCTCGCCGTCGGTTACGACGATGTTGATCTTCAGCAGATCGAACATCCAGGCCAGCGACTCCGGGTCGGTATGAACATTGATCGGCGTTACCAGAATATCATAGAACAAGCAGGCCAAATCGGTGCAGGCGCCGTCGACACAATTCTCCGAAAAAATCGCTACTCTTGGCTCGGGAGTGATATGATAAAGGGCCGAGGCAATCGAACGCAACCGATCGGCAATCAGCTTATAACTGAGCATAGCCGGAGGCTGGGTGGACATGTCCTGGAAAAGCGTATGATCCGGATGACGGCGCACCCGTTGTTCGAACATCTGAAGCGGTCCGTAATTCGAAGCGGCGATGGCTTTGAAAGTCGTTTCGGCCCAGCGATACCGCGCCTCACGTTCCGACAAACAATCGACAAAAACATGCCGCCCGGTAACATCGAGATAATAATGCCAGAGATCCGGATCGACCTGATCGGCTCCTTTGGCAATAAGACTTTCGGCCCGTGCTAGTATCTCGGCTGCTGCTTCCTTATGAGCCGCCTGATCGAGGGAATCATATTTATCCAGAAGCTCTCTGAGTTTGTCCATTTCGCTCCGTTCATGCCGCCTATATATCTTTCGTTCAATAATACACTATCGTATAAAAACAGACAATAAGAGGTGTGAATACGATTCAAAATAATAAATCCTTCGGACATCGCCCTTGTCCGTCGGACAATGAGTTGCTATTTCAGGATTTCCGGATTGGGATGTACGATGAACACGCTGCGAGCACTCATTAAGCAGGAATAGAGAGATGAAACGCGAAGCGGCGATAGTTTTATCTTCGCCGTGTGAAGAGTTCATTAATTAACGTCAGCACCGGGAGCGGCTTCCATAACTGGTTCTTTGACGTCAGTTTGTTTCCACCGCAACTACTCGTCCGCCGGATATCGCTGGTTGTTCCTCAAGAACAGTTGGACGGTCGGTTATTTGAAGGAAACAGAACTCTCCCAACTCAGTCGAAATTAGCGATGCCGTCGCCGATACTTTCTCCTTACGACTCCCCAGCGTCAGTTTGACCGCCAGGATGCGGTAATGACGTAACTTCTCCCATTGATCGGGCCAGTGCATGAGGTTCAGATCCGGGCTTAGATTCTCGACATCACTGATTCTGGCGGCGTCGACTTCCGGACCGAGCCGATCAAGCATTTTATCGCTCACGAACACGACCTGGCCGTCGGAATCGATCCAGGCTGCCGCCAGATTTGCCAGTTCCAGCGTTGTTCGCAGGTGCACCACCTGCTGTTGCAGCGAACGGTTGATCAGTCGCTGTGTCTGAAGTTCACCGCGAGTCATCTGAACATCCTGACGCAAGCGATCCATTTGTCCCTTAAGAGCACAGTCAATGTGCCCTCCGGCCGGACCGCGACATACGAATTTGGTATTCCACTCCTGCATAGCATCGTCGGCTACACGGTAAAGACCGGTCAGAGTGGCAACCGATTTCACCACATAGTTAATCGCGCCGAGTTTCAGGATCTCAACCGCTGCCTGTTCGGTTCCCTGACTGGTCATCACCACAACCGGCAAGCGATAGGCTATATCGGAACCGGACAAAAAATCAGTGGCGCGGCCATCGGGAAGCATCAGATCACAAATCACCAGATCGGGATTGAACTCGGTCAGGGATGATCTCGCCTGCGCCAGACTGGAGACTACTTCAACTTGAAAACGTTCGGATTGAACGGCAAATCCCTCAAGCGCCAGCGCAGCATGGGATTCTTCGTCTTCAATGAGCAGAATTTTAAGAATGCGGCTGGAACTTGCGCTCTGCCGCGAGTGAATTTCGTTCTCTGGTCCCCGATGGATTGCCAGCCGCCGGGGTATATCCGGATCGCTGTTATCGGTCGACATTTTCTAGCTCCCTTTGTCCTTAACCTAGTTATCGGTTACAACTAGTCAAACCTGAACAAACGTTCCGGCCCTACAGCTAACTGATTGTACTGCATTATGATGGCACGCAGAAAAAAGCTGTTGTCAGCGTTGTAAAAATTCAAGTGCGGCATCCATTTCGGAAGCGCGTCGGGACCAGGAGAATCGTCTCATTATCTCTGAGAGACGTGCGGCATTAAGCGGTAGGTTTATATCGTTGGTTTTGACTTCAGCCAATTGTTTCAGACGTTCGGTCAACTGTTCGCTTGAGCCATCATAAAGACAGAAGGCTCGCTCCGTTTCGGACAAATCAACCAGCAGTTCCGGATAAGCCAGTCGATTCGGTAGAAGCGGGATGCAACCGGCGGCGATTGCTTCCACCGCAGCGATCCCGAAAAATTCATGATTGGCGGTAGATACGAAAACATCCGATTCGGCCAGAATTTGTTCGTACTCCCGGCGTGATTCGATAAATCCCCAGTGATCAATGTGATCGGCCAGCTTCTCCCGGATTTGTTCAAACACCTCCGGCTGACTTTCGAACGTCTGCCCGATTACGTTGAGGCGGAAAGGTGTATCGGCCTTCCTGAGCCTCTCCATGGCTTGAAGAAAAAGAGCGGGGTTTTTGTCGTGTTCCCAGCGGGCGGCCCAGAGAATCCGCAACGGTCCGGGAATGCGTTTCGGCGGTGGATTGAGCGGTTCGATACCCGGCGACTGAATCGCTGCCCTGGTTTCAAGTTGTGCCACCGGTCTAGTCGGCTCACAGTCGGGCATGCGCCGTACGAACGCTGCGGCGGCATCGAGAAACACCCGTCGATGAAATTCCGAGTTGAACCAGATCGCATCGGCGGCGATACCACTTACGATGTTGGTAAAACCGAAATGAAAATCTTTCTCCGAAGAATTCGGGTCCGGATAGGTGAGTTGGTTTTCGTGGAAATACAGCAGGGTCGGGACCTGCTGTAACAACGGCGGCAGGAGACCTTTGAGTTCGGCTAAATTGATCATGTCGGTGCAGAAAATCAGGTCGAACTTGGCGCCCTGATCGACTAGATGCGCTGCTTGTTCGGCCAGTGTGATGGCAGCATGGCGCATGCGCCATTTCCATTTCGTGGCCGGAAGCGTGAGCAGGGTGAAGTTGTGTTGGCTGTGTTTGATCCAGCCGTCGATAAAGGCCTGATGGCTCCCCCCGTAGTACGGCTCAAAGGCAAGGAGGTTCATAGGAGCTATCTACTACTCGCCTTCCGCCCTTTGATAGCGTAGAACAACGGTGGCATGACTGCCCAGAACTCGTCCCGATCTAGCTGTTCCCTGGCCACGCAGCGAATCTCCTCCACGATTTCACGATACCGCCGGAATTCTTCAGGATCACCGCCGCCCGCCTCGAACTCCGCCTCCATCTCGGCCAGCTCCTCCTCATGGTGTTCCCTTCCCATGTGCTGCCGAATGTTCTTAATTCGATGTTGCTGTTCCTCTCCCTCGTACGGCGGGATAACCATCCCCACCCGATCACAGTTGCGAATGCCGATATCGGTCAAGCCAAGTTGCGACATTATAAGAGGGATTTTCGACCCAATTTGAAGATCTCCCTTGCTGAGTTTTTTTCGTCCCTCGTAGGTCAAAAAGGAAATCTTACGCAAGAACAGCTTTACCTCGAGCGGTTGCTCCGGGAAGGAGTTGTTCCCCTCTATCAGCATATTCGAGAGATTGTCCGGTTCGAAACAGATTATCAACCCGCCCGGCTTCACGATCCGGATCATCTCCTTCAGCGCCCGCTCCGGTTCGGGCAGATGCATCAACAAAGTCTGACAAGCGGCCACATCGACCGACTCATCCGCCAACGGTAGCGAGCAGGCATCGGCTTTCATGAATCGAGCCGTGCCGCCGATTGCCCAGTCTTTCGAGATTTCCTCGGCCTCATGCAGAAGAGTCTCGTTGTTGTCGATACCGAGATACTCCCCGCCTTGTCCGAAGAATTTGAAATAAGTCAATCCGATATAGCCAAGACCGCAACCAATGTCCGCCAATATCATGCCGGGGCTCAACTCGAACCAGGCGGCCAGCTTTTCAACCGAATCCTCCGGCCACATGAACTTGCGCTGCTGGATCAGTGCCTCACGATGGCGTCCCTTCGACCATTCGATTTTGTCCTGTTTGTCCTCGGCCATACTTTCTCCTCTCAACCACTCTCACTAAGGGATTGTTGAAAAACCTCTTCTACGACGGAGACAAGCCTCGCCGTTACGCGTTAAAGAACCTTAATCTCGCGTAGCAGGCGGCCTTGAGTCGCCCGCATTACAGTTGTGTCTTACTGAATGACCAGGTGTATGACTTCTTCAACAAGCCCCTATGTTCCGGGTCAATCCGGATTACCGATCAGGTCAGGCGGCGGTAACGCAGACGGCGATTTTCGTACAGTTTATCGCCAAGGTTATCCATCCGCCATTTCTCATACTGCTGGAAATTGCCCTCGAACCAGCGGACTTTTCCTTCTCCCTCGAACACGAGCAGATGCGTGCAGATGCGGTCAAGGAAAAACCGGTCGTGGCTGACCACCAAAACGCAGCCGCTGAAATGATGAATCGCTTCCTCAAGCATCCGCAAGGTGTTGACATCGAGATCGTTGGTTGGCTCATCGAGCAATAATACGTTCCCTCCGAGCTTGAGGGTACGAGCCAGGTTGCAGCGGTTGCGCTCACCACCCGAAAAATCACTCACCTTTTTCTGTTGATCCGCCCCACGGAATCCGAACCAGGACAGATATTGCCGCACCGGCACGGTTCGAGTACCGACCGGTATCTCTGAAGCACCGTCGGCGATGGCCTCGACCAGCGGGGTATCGCCGGACAATCCGGTGCGTTCCTGATCGACATACCCGAACTGAACCGTGCTGCCCAAATCGATCTGGCCGTTATCAGGCTGCTCTTCACCGATCAGCATGCGCAGTAAAGTGGTCTTGCCGGTTCCATTGGGTCCAACCAGCCCCACTACGGCCGACTTGGGAACTGAGAATTCGGCCTCTTTAATAAGCTCCGCTTTGTCGTACTTCTTGAACAGGTCCCTGACCTCGATCACTTTGTCCCCGAGCGGCGGGCCGGGTGCTATGCGGATTACCGCTTCATCCCGCTTACCGGCCGCTGATTCCCGCGCCACCAACTGCTCGTATTCGGCAATACGCGAACGCGCCATCTGATGGCGATCTTTATTGCTCATCTTGATCCATTGCAGCTCGCGTTGAAGAGCTTTGGCCCGGGCGCTGTCGTCTTTTTCCTGCTCGGCCAGTTTGGCCAGCTTCTGCTCCAGCCAGGAACTGTAATTACCCTCCCACGGGACACCGTGACCGCCGTCCAGCTCCAGAATCCAGCGCGTGATGTTATCGAGAAAATAGCGGTCGTGAGTAACTATAATAACCGTCCCGGGGTATTCCTTGAGCTGTTCCTCAAGCCAGACCACCGTCTCGGCATCGAGATGGTTGGTCGGCTCATCGAGCAACAGCAGGTCGGGCTTCTCCAGGAGGGCTTTGCAAAGGGCCACGCGTCGTCGCTCGCCCCCGGAGAGAGTGCCGACAATGCGATCGTCATCGGGCAAACAGAGCGCATCGGAAGCCTTGTTGATCATCTGATCAAGATTCCAGGCATCGGCGGTATCGAGCTTGTCCTGAAGCTCGCCCATGCGATCCATCGCTTTCTGCATGGCGTCGTCGTCCATTGGTTCAGCCATACTCTCGGCGAGCTGGTTGTATTCATCGAGCATCCGTGACAATTCACCGAACGCAAGACTGATGGTTTGCTTGACCGTCAGGCTGTCGTCGAGCACCGGTTCCTGCTGTACGATTCCGGCTCGATATCCCGGCGTGATAAACGCCTGCCCCTGGAAATTATCATCGAGCCCGGCCATGATTTTCAACACCGTTGACTTGCCTGAGCCGTTTTCACCCACGATTCCGATTTTGGCTCCCGGATAAAAACAGAGGTTGATGTCCCTAAGCACCTGCTTCTGCCCGTAGAACTTATTCAGGCGAAGCATCGTGAAAATGTATTTATCAGCCATCGGCCAGTCCTTTAATAGGTGTGTTGATCTGTCCCCGTCCGGATTGCGCTGTCAAGTCAAGGTTGCAATGAACCTTTTCCCTGCATGCTTCCGTTTCTATGAGGCCAAATGTAGAGAGAGAAAGTGAATGTGACAAGTCAATTGATAGAGCGAACCGGACATAGTCCAACGATTGCGGTTGAAACCGCTCGAATAAGAAAGATGTCGGTTGTGGATCAGATTCCGGTCAGAAGTTTGAGTCCGCCGACAATCACGGCAACAACAATCAATACCGGCAGAAAAACGGCGAACAGTGCTCCCAGGATACCGGCCACAGCGCCGAGCACACCCGCTATGATCCCGAAGATACCGGCGATGAGACCACCGATGATCCCTGCCACCCCGCCTATAATGCCGCCGATCAGTCCTAATCCGCCGCTGCACAGGAGGCCGATCAGAATCAAACCTGCGAACATCAACCCAAGAGTTTTTAACATGGCTTTGTCCCCTTCTAATCCCGGGTGTCAAGCACCCTGAGCCTTTTACCCATCTGTCAATACGGATTACTCTGGTTGAGGTTGCATTATTCGAAGTGGAAACGAATTTCCAATCGATTGCAGCTGGTCCGCATCCCCTCCTTCAGATTGTATAATTGGATTCGTGTTGATCCAGCTCAGGATGGCCAGTGCCGTTATGACCGACCGAGTTTGGCTCTGAGAAGATTTCGTTCCAGGACTACCGCCGCCTGGTTGGCCAACGACATAATCGAAGCAAGGAGGTTGTCGTCGACGGGCAGATGCGGTTCGGTGGCATCGATAAAAACTACGAATCTGACTTCGTCGAGAATGGTTATCGGTACGGCAATGAACTCGTTGCTGTTCAAACGCTTCAACTCATCCGACGTAACCGGGACGGTTGATCCCTCTCCATCATAAAACAATGGACGGCCCTCGTTCAGGATTTGCTGGAAAAATCCTTCCCGGGCCGTGAACTGCAACGCCTGGACGGTCTGCTGCGATTCGAAACCGAATCCGACATTGCCGGTGAACAGCGATTTCCGGGGATCATATTCGAATACCGCCACCCGTCCCATTTGGAGCCCTCGATATACGGCTTCACATACAACCTGAAGAATCTCATCCTGCTTTCTGGCTTCAAGCAAAGCGCCGGTGGCATTACGCAGAAAGGCCAGTTGTACGTCCTGAGCCGTAAGCTGCTGTTGCATTTCGGCAAGGATGGCGTTGGTGTTGGCATTGGGTTCCAGTTCGCTTTGAATGTCGATCTGAAGATCCTGAGCTATTTCCGCTACCTGCCTGCGGCATTCTACCAACAGGTTCACCATAGCTTCATCGGATATATTGACCAACCGGCGAGCTTTGGCAATCACTTCACGATATTCGGCTGATTCGGGATCGGCCGAAGCCATAACGAACGGTCGAATTAAATCGGACAGGTAAACTAAATCGACCACCAGATGACTCGAACGCTCCTCCGGCATGAGATCGGTGCGATGGTGATCCTTGATAGCTCGGACCAGTCCGCGCGGCAGATTCCATTTTTCGGCCATATAGCCGCCGACTTCACAGTGGTCGGTACCGATAATCACCCGCTCGGTTTCCCAGACGTTGGAGGAATCGGGATTCAGTTGCGATATCTTCTCGTATTTTTCCGGGTACAACGCCGCCAGCACCGCCTGACCGATATCATGCAGGAAACCGGCAATGAAAGCCACCTCGATCAGTTTTTCCTGCCGTATTTCGTGAGCGATATATTTCGCTATCACTCCCGAGGCGAGCGAGCGAGTCCAGAATCCAACCCGGTCAAACGACGTCTTGTCGGAGACATGGTTCACCACCTCGTAAACCGCCATCGAAATCGCGATATTATGCACCGCGCGAAAACCAACCAACACGATGGCGTGTGTGACGGTGTTGATCTTCCCGGCAAACGAACCGTAATAGGTCGAGTTTGCCGTGCGGAGAATGCGGGTTGTCAATTGATGATCGGAAAGAATGCAATTGGCCAGGTCGGCGGCAGAGGCTTTGGGATCCTCGGATACCTGTCGAATCTTGACCACGATCTGGGGCACCGAAGGCAGCTTCGAAAACTTCCCAAGCCTGGCCTGCATCTCCTGCGGAATAGCATGAGTCATGCTTCCTCGAATATCCCCACTTCTGACTGGTATTGCTCGAACGCTCTGGCGGCAATTTCATTTATATCATCTTCGTTAAGACCGAACACCCGTGCCGATTCCAGATCAGCTATGTTCTCCGGTACCGGATTGTTGAAACCTACGCCAAAACTTTTAGCCACAGAGTTGCTCAAATTGATTAAATATGCCCCTGGGACGGGAATCCCTTCCTCGATGGGAGGAAGTTGATGATGCCAACAAACACTCTCGATGATACTTTCCGGGAACGACCAACTCTCAAGCAATACCTTCGCTACCTGATCATGCGAGAAACCGAAAACCTCATGTTCCACATCGTAAAATTCACGTTGTTCATCCTGAACACGGACAACGATTTCTTCATACTGCTTGGACATCTTCTGCATCATTACCAGCTTGCCGATATCATGCAGCAAAGCCGCAATGAACAACTCATCCCCATCGTCATAACCGATTCGCTCCGCCAGTTGGCGAGCCGTAACTGCCGACGATAACGAATGTTGCCAGAGCTTCTTTTTCAGCCCGTATTCATCGTCTTTCATGTACATACTGTGAGTCGAAGTGGCCACGACCAGTGAACGGACGGTGAAAAATCCCAGAATCAGCACCGCCTCCTGAAGCGTCCGTACACCCTTGGAACGACCGTAAAACGATGAATTGGAAAGTTTCAGAACCTTGGCCGTAAGCGACTGGTCTGAGGATAGAACTCTTGAGATGTCTGTTACATTGGAATCGAGATCAGATGTCAGACCCATGACAGAGCTTACAATAGCCGGTGACGCAGGCAATTCACCCACTGCTGATATTACATTCTCAATCGCGTCATCATTTCTGGTGGCTGTCTTTTCATCAATCGTATCAGGCATCGGAGCCCTTTCTGATATTCTTCCTCTTTTCTCCTTGTTATCGGCATTCCTTGCGATGAATTGACTAACAACCCTGCATTACCGTTGCGCAATTGGTTACAGTTGGCTATAAGCAAGTCGATCTGACATGACATCCATAAATGCATCTAAATCAGTCAGATATATTGAAGAATCAATCGGACGACGCGAGATTCGCCTGCTACGTGGAGTCGAAGCCTGGAAATTTGTAGAAGTGTCGCTTGTCTTTTCTGTACGGAAGGATTTTCTCAATTAGTCTCATCAGGGTAATAACTCATACTCTCTTTTTTGTAAGATCTTTACCGTTATCATGTTAGGCTCCGCCCTGGTCTTTGACGGGCAACTTACCCTGTGATAATTCCACCCGTTTGGAATCTGGCTTCGCACCGGACAGGTTGCTTCAGACACAGTACATATAGCTCTTTGGCTTTTCTTTACATGAAAACGGCAATACCCTGGCCCTGATTGGCTACGATATTACATCGAAAAAGATTAATGAGAAAAGTAGACGCTATTCGATTATCCGAAGAGCGAAGCGGATCATGGTCCTGACGCGGTTGATATCGGGAAACGCCTTACCTACCACACCAATCCCCTGGACGATCCCGGCGAGGTGCTGAGCCAGTTCATGCGGCGTTTCCGACGGGCTGATCTCTTTCGCTTCAACGGCCATAACCAGACAGTGCTCCAGAGCTGCCTCAAGTTGACAGATAAACTCCTGACTGCACCTGGCTATCTGGCGATCAACTTGCGCCCTTTCCACTATGGAATTAACAATAAAACAGCCTCGCCGCCCCATCCGTGAAGAGTAGTGACCTTCGAGCTTATTAAAAAAACTCCGAAGACCATCGAGACCGGACGCAGCTTCGGTGAGTGACGAAAGCATTCGTTCGTCCATCCACCGCCGATAGCGATCACATGCAGCCATGTATAGCTGGTGCTTGTCGCCAAACGTATCATAGAGACTGAATCGATTGATATTCATCGCCTCGACCAAATCCTGGATCGAGGTCGCTTCATAGCCTTTGCGCCAGAAGAGTTTCATAGCGGCGTCTAAGGCTTTATCGGGATTGAACTCTTTGGGTCTTGGACTCATGATGCCAACCGCATAGTGCGGTATCTCCTAGGGTGTCTTAGAGTTACTGACCTCTCTCTATAGTAGGTTGACAACTTCCGGATGTCAATGTGAAAGTCGGCCAGAACTCGTCCGTGTCGTTTATTGAATCATTATTACTGAATGTTCGTTCTGCTATAAACTGTTTTCAGGAGTTCGCTGCTATAGTCCTCCGGAAGATCTGCCTCCCTGGTAAAACAATGGTGTGCGGATGTTTTTCAACGTTTACCTCAACTTCGGCTGGCGTTCCCGGCAACGACTTTGAGCGCAATTCTCTTTAGTTCCTGAACACGAAAAGGTTTGATGATATAATCAGCGAAACCGTATTTTTCATGGTCGATCAAACACGTATCGTTGGTATAACCCGAAGCCACAACTGCCCGGACATCCGGATCTATTTCCTTTAATTGCTTGATCGTTTCTTCGGCGCCCATACCACCGGGTACGGTTAAATCCAGAATTACAATATCATAACACTGCCCTGAAGCCAGTGTTTCCGTATACTGTTCCACCGCTTTCCGACCATCATCGACAAGATCGGTTTTAAATCCCATCCTCGATAAAACCGATCCTGCGACCTTGCGTACTGCTTCTTCATCATCCATTACCAGTGCACGCCCTGATGCCGTCGAAATACATTCCTCGGATTTGTCCATCGCTTCACTCAGAGCACCACCTCTTGAAGCCGGCAGATATATGTTGAATGTTGTACCCTGTCCGACTTGCGATTCGATGTCGATATGACCGTCATGACGCTTGATTATCGAGAACGAGGTCGCCAGACCAAGACCGTTGCCGGTCTGCTTAGTCGTGAAAAATGGCTCGAATACTCTCTTAAGGTATTCTTTGGGAATACCGGAACCCTGGTCTGAGATGGAAATACGAATGTATTGCCCCGGAGCGATATCATCGATCTGCCCGGGCCCGACCTCGATGTTGGCGGCTCTGATCCTGACCACGCCTCCCCCGGGCATAGCCTGATCGGCGTTGATAATCAGATTATGGATCACTTGACTGAATTGACCGCGATCCACCTCGACCGGTCTCAGGTCGGCAGCGAAGTCAAATTCACATCGTGTGCGAGAGCCGGTCAGGGCAAATCCGGCTGAATCGGCAATTATCTCAGGAATCGCAGCCGTCGTTCGAATCGGCGCTCCCCCCTTCGAGAAGGTCAGCAACTGATGAGTGAGACTTTGAGCCCGCACCAGGGCAGCTTCGGCATCCCGCAGACGATCGTAAGCTTCATTATTGTCGTCTACGTCGAGCATGGCCAGGTTGATATTCCCGAGAATGGCCGTCATGATGTTGTTGAAATCATGAGCGATTCCACCGGCGAGCAGGGCCAGCGACTTGAGTTGCTGCATTTCAGCCAGTTTGAGTTCGGTCTTGCGACGCATCGATAAATCACGGTAAAAGAACGACAACGCCCGTAAT
This sequence comes from Candidatus Zixiibacteriota bacterium, assembly GCA_035380245.1. Taxonomy (NCBI): domain Bacteria; kingdom Pseudomonadati; phylum Candidatus Zixiibacteriota; species Candidatus Zixiibacteriota bacterium. Next base: position 700,330 of record DAOSXA010000001.1, read on the forward strand.
GTTCCATCCGGATTCATCACCGGTGATACGGTGATACTTACCGGGATGAGTTGTCCTGATTTATGGGGTCGGACCGTTTCATAGTTGGAAACCGGTTCACCCTTTCGACACGATTTTACCCATGCCTTAAACTTCCCCGTGTCGATTTTGTCCAGACCGGGAAAGGTGTGACCGAGGAGTTCATCGGGTTGAAAACCGAACAACTTCTCCATGGCCGGATTCATGGCAATGAAATTGTCGTTAAGATCACTGATGGCAATAGCGTCACCACAACCCTGGAACAACGCCCGGTTTGTCTCCTCGCTGGCTCGCAGCGCTTCCTCCGTCGCCATCCGACCGGTTATATCGTCAATTACGCAAATAGACCGGAAATAATCACCTCCGGCATCCGTCAGACCGGACGAATAAACTACAACGTCGAGTTCATGGCCATCTCGATGCACCATCTTGAAGTCGCAGCCCTTGTTAGCTCCTTTGGTCAATACATCCTGAAGCGAAGATTCAGCGCGACGAAGGTAATCGGGATGAACGATCCGAGACATCGGCTGTCCAATCAATTCTTCACGATTATATCCGGCTATCTCTTTTACGCGAGTATTGCAGTCGACAATCGTGCCGTCCGGATCAACCAGGGCAATCACCGATACGGCACGTTCGAAAATTAAACGGTACTTTTCTTCACTTTGTCGTAGGCACTCCTCCCGCTTGATACGATCGACTGCGCAAGCGATATGCTCGGCAACATAGCTTAAATACTGCAGGTGATGTTCAGTAAAGGATTCCCCCGGCAAGTAAGTAGACATACCGACCAAACCGATAAAATCCTGCCTGATGAGTAATGGGACAGCCATCCAGGAACAAAAAGTCGGCTCCGCCGGGGTGACAATATGCCCCTTCTCCAACAGGTCACGATACGCATCACGATCGACGAGTCTGGGGGCGGCATCGTTGATCACGAGCCGATCGAGTTCAGCGACACCTGGCTCAAGGCCCTTATCGTGACAGGCAATGCCGCGATCATAACAATATGGAATGGTGAATTCACCGGAAGTCTCATCTTGCAGAGCTATATAGAAACTACTCGAATCCATTAGGTGAGACATCTGATGACGGACCGTATCGAAGAAGGAAACGATTCCGGCGTTGCCGTTGGCAGCGCGACAAATACTAACCAACGTAGCCTGCATGGTTTCGGCATAAGATCGGGAGGTTATTGCTTGAGCCATACAAACCGCCCGATCGCGGTCACCCAGCTCGATAGCCGACACCATTGTCTCGATCACGGATTCATCGGATCGAACGAATCTGACGGGAATCTCCCGGATAGCTTCGACTTCCTGATTAAGAGTTAGTAAAAGACGAAGAGTCTGACCAGATGAATCATCGGCCACGAAATCACGTAATGACCGATCTATAACCTCGGTTCTTTCGTACCCCAGAACGTGTAACCAGTATTGATTGGCGTCGGTCAGGTTACCGGCGCGATCGACCTCAAAAACCATGACGGGAAGACGGTCAAACGCATCAAAACCTCGTTGAATCAGGTCTCTTGCGGATGCTTGCTCCCTGTCCGGACGAAACGGTCCATCGGAATCAGGCGTGCAGTTCATGATGTAGCTCCCCACTTAAATGATAGGCTTCTTCCTAAGAAGAAAACCGTCTAAAAACGTACCATACCCTCAGCGAAATCATAATGGTGTCGCTTGAATCTTAGACAACCAGCGTAGCCGTGTCCATCAGAGAAGCAGTACAGTCATAGCAACAACCTGGTCAATATCGAGACACAACCAAAGCCGTCTAACCGGCTTCCTCGAAATTGGTGTCATTGGCCACATGCCTGTACCGTTATAATAATTTTACTTCCTGGAAAGCAGGTTAGCAATACAAAACATCACGATCATAAAAAAACCCGTCGGCCGAAGCCGACGGGTTTCAAGGTGCTTATTGTAACTCAGTTCATTACGGATGCTGAAGCGCCGGGCCGCCCTGGAATGCCCAGGAAACCCAGTGGACCAGGTCGGAAATATCCGCCGGACCACCGCTGCCGTTTACATCAGCCAATTCCTGGTACTGCGGTGCAGCGCCGCCGTTGAACATGTAGTCGACCAGCAGGATGAGGTCAGTGATATCAACACTGCCGTCGATGTTCAAGTCACCGGAAATGTGACCACAGTACTGGATGACATCGCTAACCGAGAAAGAACCACTGCTGTAGTAATCACCGGTAACGGTATAGGTTTCCTCGGTGCAATCCCAAACCAGGCCACCACCGGAGTAGTAGTAGGAGAAGGCTGCCAGATCAAAGCCGAGGCGCAACACGTCACCGTTGAAGCCCGGATAGACACCGACTTCGTATTCGGTCGGGACGATCGAGCCGTTGATAACACAGGTGGTCGGATCGATATCGGCAACACCGTAGGAGGCATCGAACTCATCGGAAATATAGATATATCCCGTTTGCGGTTCGACAGCATTCTCCATGAAGACGTTGCAGATAGCCGGGGAGCAGGAAACTGTATCCAGTTCCGACTGACCGATTTCCAAAGTAACCGGAACAGTGCTAACTGTCGTACCCTTGACGCCGTCGTGCGTGAATACCAGGTCGGCCGTGTAGATGCCCTCATCGAGCTCAGCGGCATCGTAGCTGACCGTGATAGGAGTGGAGCCGTTGGCCGGAATAGTGCCTACTTCAGGAGAAGCACTCAGCCAGAGCACCGGTCCAGGCGGGCAGTCAACGTTCAACCAGTAGTCGTTAGTGGTGCCGCACGGATAACCCTCGTAAACACTGGCGCTTACGAAGACATAGTAGATACCGGGGCCGGCTTCGCGGGAAACGGCCACGACATCGTCGGCACTACCACTTGAATACGGATCAAGAGCAGAAGCCAGGGAGCAGTCGGCAGTGTCTACGAAACCAACGATGAACGGGTAGTTCGCGCTGGCGTTAAGAGTCACTGTCACGGTGCTGTAAAGGGTCAGCAGATACCAGTCGGTGTCACGGGTGCTGCCGTCAGCCCAAACGGTACCGCAGATGGTCGTGCCGCATTCGATCGGCTCGAACGCCGGGGTATCCATGTTGCAGCCGCCGTTGGTGTCGTCGCCGCAAGCTTCAGCTTCGGTGCCGGCGCCTTCGGGACACGCAAACGGATCCGGTTCCTCGTATTCGTAAATATCGAGGACGTAATCACCATAATCGCCACCGTAACCATCAATGATGATGTAATAGGTATTACCTGCCGTGAGCGCCAGATTCTCGAGTATCGAGCGATAGGTGCTACCGGAGCAGCCGTCATCGTCACAGGCAAACGGATCATCCTGAGTTACGGCGTTTTCATAAAGGAACAACTTCGTGTCGTAACCGGAGGCACAGAGGTCGATCGTGACGACGATGTCGGTAGCCGGTGTGTACTCGTAGACGACATCAGGAGATGTCGAGGAGTACGGGCAAACCTCTTCATAGTCATCGGTGTAACCTTCAGTGCTGCCTTCATCGTAGAACGGAATGCTGCCGATCACATAGGCGGTGGAGATATCATCGCCACCCTGCTGCGTCATCGGAATGTTTTCCGGACCTTCGAATTCCGGTTTCGGCTTACCCTGGGTGTCGAGATCGGTGTAAGGCAACGTTCCGCGACCCTTGGAGCCGTACAGATAAGAAATTGAGTAGTTAATATCGAAGTTACCAACCGCCATCAACGTCAGGTCAGTGTTACCGGTCGAGCCGGGAGCCTGGAGACCGAAGTCGATTGAAGTCGGATTGGTCGAGAATGTCGAAGGAGCACCCGCCACCACGGTGATGGTGTACGGACCTTCAGCGTCGTAGTCGGGATCGAGCAAAACCGGGTAGTAGTAGGTGCCGGCTTCGAGGCTCTCCCAAACGATCGTGATATTGCCGTCACCGCAGTCGTCGGTATTATAAGTACCGGCAGTGGTGAAGTCGGCACACGGGCAACCGATGGCCAGGTTCAGCCAAACGTTGCCGAAGGCCGGCGAAGTGCCGCAGTAATCCAGCGTCACGTCGGCCATGGTTTCGATCGTGAAGGCTTCCCAGACATGACCACCCTCGAACGAAGCACACTGGTTGGTAGCACAGGTGTTGTCGCCGTAGAAGGTGACCGGTACACCGTCCGCAAGAACGACCGGAGTGACATCTTCACAGTTGTCGTTCTCCGGAGCTTCACACGGGGTGCAATACACGGTGAGAATACCGTCACCGGTGTTGGTGCTGTAGCCGCCGACTTCAATGATGAAGTTGTCGCCTACCGCGCAAGGAATACCGGTAATCTCAGACTGCAGACTGCAGGCATCGTCATTGCAGCCAACCTGAGTGCCGGTTAATGGATCGAAGCCTTCATAGACGGCCAGCTTAGTGTCGTAGCTGGAACCGCACAGACTGACAGTCACCTGACCATCGCAGGTGGCCGTATAGCAGAACCACTTATTCGGTGCCGTCTGGCAGGACAGCGGACCGTCCGGAGTAGCATCGGTAGTGGTGAAAGGCAGCGAGTCCACATCGCCGATCGATTCACAGTACTCCCAGGAATCGTTGCTCTCCACGATGACCGCTTCTTCGATCGTCAGGGTGAACTCATCGATACAGTCAGGAGACGGATAGGTATCCAGCATGAGATAGTAGATACCCGGTGACAGTGTCTGGTTGTAGATTCCCTTGTCACTGGAAGAACCGGTAACATAAGCGACACATGTCTCGACATCACCGCAGGCATCGGCAATCATCATGCCGGTCCAGGTCGTGGAGGTAGTCATCAGGAAGTTGAAGGCCATCTCCGTGCCGACGTCGAGCATGTAAATAATATCCTCACCACCGTCGTAGTAACCGAGACAGGTGTTCTCGTAGTCGTTCACACGACCGCAGGTGAAGTTAACATCGACATACTGTGAACCGTCACCACCGGTCATGTCGTCCGGCAGCTTGACTGAAATCGGGTCTTCACAGTTGTCACCCGCACCGCCTTCCGGCATTACATCAAAGGTAACGTCGAATTCATCGATGCAGTCGGGGGTCGGCCAGGTGTCGACCATCAGGTAATAAGTGCCGGCCGTCAGCACCAGGCCGGTAATCGACTTCGGATCACCGCTGGAACCGGTAATGTAGTCGATGCAGGGATCGACATCACCACAGGCATCGGCAACCAACATGCCGCTATAGGTAGTCCCCTTCGGGTCAAGCGTGATCTTCAGGTTGGCATCATCGGTAAGGGTGAACTCAAGAATCCAGTCCTCGCCACCATCGTAGTAGCCGAGGCAGGAGTTCTCATAGACGTTCTCCATACCGCAGGTGGTCATACCCGAGATAGTTGTCGGCAGATCAGCCAGACCGAAGCTGAGGGTGTAAGGATCTTCGCAGCTCGCACCCGGAGGAAGCGGTTCGGCTTCGCTCAACGTGATGCTGAACTGGAAGTCCATGCCGGTCTTATTGCCGTCATCGGTATAGACCGGGAACAGGTAAGTCGCGGGACCCGGCAGACGGTTGAAGGTCATGTTCGGGTTCTCGTAACCATCGCCGCAGTCGACAAACTCATAGTCGTCGGCAATGATATAAGCTTCGCAGTCGAGCGGAAGAGCTTCTTCATAAACTACAACGCCAACCGTGTAGATATCACCCACGGTGCCGCAGTAGTCGATGTGGACTTCGTTCTCGCCATACGGAGCATCAAAACGATACCAGATCGCTTCCCAATCCAGAACGCCTTCGCAGTCGATCGTGGCGGCTGCAGTGGAACCGGTAACGGTTGCCGGCGGCTCGATCGTGATAGCGCCTTCCGGCTCGTCGTTTTCCGGAACGGTCGGACATGGATTGTCGGTGCAGTTAAGACCGGCGCTCCAATGGCCGCTAAGTTCGCCACAGGCGGCTTCGGTCAGATCCTCACAGGTGAGGAAATCGGTACCGTAGCAGCAACGACCGACCGGCGGAGCGGCGTCGTTGATCGAAACAGCGTCAATGCTGAACTGAGCGCCGTCGTATCCGGTATATACAAAAGCGAACTGAGCCGCCGTCGCGGTGTTGTACGAGGTAAGATCTATCTGCTGCTCGTACCAGGTCCAGTTAGTGAACTCCCCAACCTGGTTATTATCCCACAGGAAGTCCCAGTTGGAACCGCCATCGGTGGAGATGTAAACGGTGAGAGAGCAGTTCGCATAAGGATCGACAGACCAGTAATAGCTGCCGTTCCACCAGAAATCGAGATACCAGGTGACACCATCGGTGGTCAGATCGACAGCCGGGGTGATCAGCCATTCATCCTGATTGCCGGTGTAGTCTTCGTCATAATAGCACGTGGCATAGTAAGTGCCTTCGTACGGTGACGAGGTCGACACTTCCCAGGTGAAAGCATTGTTGACAACGGTCGTCCAGGTGGTCGGCGGTACCAAGCCGTCTTCAAAACCTTCATAGAGAAGATCCACCCGAGTCAACGGATCGTAAGTCATGCCGGGAGAGCTTTGCACCGGGCTGACACGATCACTCAAACCATAACGATGAGCCTTAGTGAGGAGGAGCATCTCCGCTTCCTTAGCAGCGATTTCCTCAGCAGGCGGATTGAAAGGATCATCAATACCCTGGTTGTCTTCGCCGGGTTCCGTATGAACCGGCGCAAGTTGCTCCTTGAGAGCCCAGTTGGCGCCGTCATCGGCCATTCCGACCGGTTGTACGCTGGTGGTGCCAATATCGCCTACTACGGCAATACACAAACCACCGAACATCGCCAAGGCGACAAGGATTTTGATCGTCGTTCTGAGATTTGCCATTCAAAACCTCCCTATCGAGGGAACCGAAGGCCATAAAGAAAGGCCATATCCCCCGATGGATTGAAAGTAAGTTACCCTGCGTGAATAACTATGTTTCTCGCACTGTACATTAAATTACCTCAATGCAAGTCGGAAAGGGATCACCTCATAAGCGTCTCCTTATAAGTTTAAGGCCAACGGTTGGTTATATGTAAGTACTACAATTTGGATTGTACATGACGTATAGTCGGTTTTCCTCTCTGCCAGCCTAGGTATAATCCGGGGGGGGACCCCTGATTGTACCTAGACGAGGGCTAGTCTAAAATATCTAAGTTTTCTCCATTTAGTCAAGAGAAAACTGACGTTTCATGCCCTGTTTTATGCCCGTCTGGCCCAGATTTACAGCCATTTGTGGATTTCCACAAGCCCTTTACTTGGCTCAAACAATTATAAATGACTTCGATGCGGAAAGAGTCACACTCAATCTGTAAAAACCGTAATAAATTGATCATCCAATACGCATCGATAAACCTGGAATAAAAGTTGTAAAAACAAAAGGTGCGGTCCCCTCTGGCCGCACCTTTTTATTATCAAATCTGTTGTGTACCGTTGCTGTCGTCACATAGAAACAGCCTTCTCTGTCACGGTCTTATCAAGCACTTTTCTAACGGCGGCACCAATCGCTTCCACGGTAAAGGGCTTCTTCACATAGCCGCCGGCTCCCAACTCTAAAGCTGCCTGAACTCGCTCTGTGGCAGAGTAACCGGACACAATCAGAGATTTCTGATCGGGACAGTGTTTGACAATTTCACGGAGGGTGTCCAGGCCATCGAAATCAGGCTCCATGATCATATCTAAAACCACCAGATCAACCTTGTTATTCTTCAGGTAATCAAGAGCTTTATGTCCGTTTTCCATCGGGACGGTTATATAGCCAAGCATTTCCAGAAGTGCACAGGCCATTTCCCGTACTTCTTCAACATCATCGACGATCAGGATGGTCTCATCTCCACCCTGAATATCATCATCCGCTTTTTCAGCTTGCCTGGGCATTTCAGTCAGTGGGAAGTATAATACGAACTCCGTTCCCACATCGACTTCAGAAATGATATCATAACTGCCATGATGATCTTTCAGGATCCCATAGACTACTGCCAATCCGATACCGCTGCCCGAGGCGCCCATAGCTTTCTTGGAAAAATACGGTTCAAAAATTTTCCCGATCGCATCCTCGGGGATGCCGCTGCCGGTATCTTTCACTCGTAGAACGACATAGTCACCCGGCTCAATCTGTTCACTGACTCCCGCAGCCTTGCTTAGATGTTCCACGGAAGTGCTGACCCGAAGATTGCCTCCGTCCGGCATTGCATCATAGGCATTGACGATAAGATTCATCACTACCTTGGCTAAATGTGGTGCTGAGCCGTTAATCAAACCGATAGCCGGATCAAGTGAGTTTTCTAAACGGACTTCGTTACGTTGCTCGGAAAGCTTGAGATACGACGGCGAATCAAGATAATTTTCAACTACCTCATTGAGATTCAACGACTTCATTTCGTAGCGACCGCGACGAGCCAATGTGAGCAGGTCCTGTATTACCTCGGCAGCATCAACTGCCGAACGTTGAATTCGCTCTATCTGTTTGCGAATCGGATTATCCTTTTCGAGCTTGCGCAGTATTAACTCCGGATAGCCGACCAGGGGTCCGAGCATATTGTTAAGATCATGAGCCACACCACCCGCCAGCATGCCGAGCGATTCCATTTTCTCCGCTTTCAGGAGTTTTTCTTCCAGCCTATGCTGCTGTTGCTGTGACCTTAGGCGTTCGATGGCCATGGCGACATTCCCGGAAACGAACGACAGAATCTCCATATCGGCATGAGTATATCGCTCCGGATCGTGATAATCCTGTACTGCGATGACACCGATAACCTCGTCACTGACAGTCAGCGGTGCTCCCAGCCATATCGGGGAAGCCTGCCCTACCTGGGTAATCTCGCCCGACTCTTTAAGCCTTTTCATGGATTCTTCGTTTACCAGAACCGGCTGTGCCGTACGCCGGACATACTCCGTGAGACTTCCCGTGAGATCGACCGGATCCGGTCCAACCGGATCATATTCATCGACACAATACGGGAAGCTGTACAGCCCCGATTCGTTATCGTAAAGAGCGATATAAAGATTGGCGGCATCCATCAACGTGTAAAGAATCTGATGAATCGTTCCCAGCAGTTCTTCCATGTTGGTAGTAGTCACGGCCGCTTGAAAAATCTTGAACTGAGACGCCTTGATTTCTTCCGCTCGTTTCAGATTCGTGATGTCCACGAAACTTAAAAGCAGGAATATCTCAGAAGAGAAATCGACACTGGTGACGGTGAGAAGAATAGGTGTTTCACGTCCGTTGAGATCGATCAGAAAAGCCTCGACCGGCTGAGCATCTTTCCCCTGCGCTCCCATCGCGATATCGAGACCGTCGAGTCGACCGAAATGCTTACTATACGGGCTGCCTACTATTATATTCTTCTGCCCCCCGAGTAGCTGTATGCCGAGGCGGTTGGCCTCGATAATTTCATGGCTGGTCATGTCGACTACCGCCAGCCCGGCTTGTACGGTATCGAGCAGCTTACGCGACCGTTCCTCCTGCGCCTGTAAAACGCGCTCGGCGATTTTGCGGTCGGTTATCTCGGTGCCGAACAGCAGGAACGAATCGGACACGACATCGAGTCTGACCGTAAACAGGAAAGTGGCGGTGCCGATTAAATGTTCGAATTGATAGCGCTCGTTCTCGGTCAGGCGTTCGATTCGATTACGGTTAAGATGGACGAATATATCATACAGCGACTGACCGACGGGATCATCACCAAACACCCTCTTCGCCTGTGGATTGGCATCAAGTACCATACCACTCCGGTCGGTTCGCATAACCGGCGAGGGATTATAACGGGCGAAAGCTGCTGCCTGTTGCAGTTCCTGTTCAATCCGACGGCGCTCCAGCAATTCTCGCTGAAGTTGCTCCGATCTGGCCCGGGAGGTCGATACCAGGTCTTTCTGGCTATTCACCAAATCAGTTAACTGGTTCTGCTGAAGGCAGTTGACCAGGGCTCCCGCTGAAATCGAGGAAAGGACATCCAATACAACCAGGTCGATCTCGTCGTATTCGACTGTTTTATCGTCTCGCGATAGAACCAGAAGGCCGTCAAGTCCGGCCGAGGGACCGATCATGTGGGTCGTTAGAATTTTATCGCTGATGCCTATCGTTTCGAGTCTGTGGAAGGCTTCATGGTCGGCTTGACTTAGCTCTAGCAAGCTGGTGCCGCCCAACAACGGCAATCCCCTTAAAACCAACCGGAAAGAGTCAACCTTCTCTGCCTCAGCCTCTGAAAGGCCGTAATGCCAGAGACGGTCGATGTCGTATTTTGCATCCGTTATATGAAGTACCGCCCGATCCGCTTGAAGCGCCGATGAGGCCACGATCAAAATCGACCGGGCCAGTTGGTCCAGATCACCCAGCGCCAAACGTACCAGGGTGCTTGCCTGCTGGCGAAGCTCAACGATACGTTCGTCGAGATGCCGCATATCACGACCGGTCAATTCCAATAGATAGCCCTTCTGTTCAGGGCAGCAAAACTCTCTGCTTGACCGGGTCCGGAAACAATCAATCCCCCGGCATATTAAACCAAACGCCGCCCCTATCTCCTATTTCGGAGGGGGCGGCGACAGCTTTAGAGTCAATTGATACTATTCTACGAATCGGATTCCAATGCTCAGCGGCTGCACAGAGGCGGCGGACCGGATTGGAACATGTAGGTAACCAGATAGACCAGATCGGCGATATCCGGACCGGTTCCGGAACCGTCAATATCGACCAGACTCATATCCGGTGGTTCCGGACCGGATTGGAACATGAAAGTGACCAGATAGACCAAATCGGCGATATCGGGTCCCTGCCCGTTGCCGTCGACATCACCACACGGCTGAAGAACGATCAAATCCAGATGCTGCACATCATACAACGACGGCGAGGAGTTGTCATCGACTCTGATCGAAAAATAAGAATGACCCATTTCACTGCAAGTACCGGAGAGCTTTCCGGATGAACTATCGAGCGTCAGGCCGTCGGGCAATGCCCCGGCCGTCAAGCTCCAGACAAACGGTGGCGTGCCGCCTTCCAGCAACAACTCGATATCAACCTCTCGACCGGCATCGATATCATCAAGGCTGTCGGTCGTAATCTCAATTGACGGCTCCGGCGCCGTGATTACCTCGACATGGACACACAGATTGTAAGGCAAACTGTAGATATCGGTCATCCTGCGCCAGACGCCGTTGTCAAGAATACTAGTGCGATCTTCGGCGCCGCTTCCATCGTCCATATAGACCTGGAATGAGTCGGTCGGATTGGCCAGTTGATGTTTATAGGCAATATGGAATTCTTCACCGGTACTGAAGGAAATTGAGCGGCTAGAAAAATCAACTGAGGAGATATCCCCGCCGCTTACCAGAACCGAGTCAATGACATCGGTTGGATTTGTCCCGTCGCTGTGATAAACATAGACAATACCGGCAGCACTGTCCGGGAACGATCCCAAAGCTATTACCCGACCGAGCGTTATATCCTCTTCCGCGGTGAATCTCATCGCATAACTCGTCCAGTCTCCACCCGGCAAATTAAGAACATAAGCGGCGCCGTTGTCATAAGTCAGCAAATCAGTTGAGCCAAGAGACTGTGTTTTCAGGGTCGGATCACCGTTGAGGGTCATGCCGTAATGCCAGGTAATTTCCGATTCGTCAAATCCTCCGGCGGCTCGGGCGGCAAACCAGTCGTAAAAAGCCTCACCGATTACCTTACCGTCACCCAACGGACCGTAAAAATCATCGAATTCCAGCATCGATCCTGATTTGCTGCTGCCTACCGCCGCCAGACCGTAGTCAGGGCCAAAAATATACCAACCAGACATATAGTCGGTCGCGGTGTACAGAGCGTTGGAACAGGCAAATAAGTTGTAGAAATGACCAACCGGATGAATATCGTTGTGCAACTCGTAGAAATACGTGTAGCTGTACTGCGGTATCGGATTTTTGAACTGATGACCGCCCGACCAGGAATGAACACATACTTCCACCAGTTCGTAGTTGTCATCAAGCCGACTCTCATAATCCGGTGCGAAGGTTACGTACTTATCCTTCACGAACGTCCTCTGGTTGTAGGCCAGACCAACATCCAGGTCCCATGAATCGGACCAGTCAAACCAGTCGTCCTCAACATAAACTAAAGCCCGGTTGTTGACCGGCAGACAGTCGGAGCGATAACGATGATCTTTATAGAAATACCGGGTTATTAGCTCCGCTTCGGAATTGCCGTAATAAGTGAGAGGCGAGGCAGTCAACCGCCCCATCCAGATTTCAGGAGCGACATCACCGGTGTGTGAATCGTAGATATCGTCCACATCCAGGTCTTCATAGACTCCGTCAAGATCCATGTAAAACAAGTCCGTTGGAAACTCGGCATGACTTGGCGGATCACCAAAATCGGTTTCATACCAGGCTACAGGTAAATCACCGATAAAAACGCACCCCGCCATACCCGCCTGATAACGGCTATACAGCGCCGCGCGAAGGTCCTCGGGATTACCGCCAATGCTGGAGTATACCTCTACCTCATACCCCTCACCGGTCAGGTCCATAACATATTGGTCAATCGCCGGGGTAACCTGGGAAAGCAAATCGCTGTTAATTACGATCGTAAACTTGACGGCATCACGTATTCGAGACAATGGTTGAGCGGTCGTAATCAGATTGAACGAGAAAGAACCGGAAGCAGGGTGATCGGCCCGGTAGTCGGCATAGGTCATTGGTTGTGATCCGCCTGGATCGGCCCAATGCGTGATAGGGATGTTGTTGTTTGTTACGGTCTTAAGATTGGGAGGATTGGTGTCGGCAAAAGCCACGGTAACGGCAATGATTGCTATTAACATTGCATATACTGCCGTCGGAAGACAGCGTACACGAAGATAACTTTTCATTTTCATACAACTCCGGGGCGGGTACTAGGTTTCATCTTACGTTCGGTCGTGTCAACCTTACGCTGTAATTCCTCGATACTTGTCAGGATCAGAGACACTATCCTGAAATATCGGTCATATCAATATAACTTAAAGTAAGAAACTGTCAATCAAAGCCCTGCCGGCATTATCCTGTTGCGACCTGAATACCGGGGTAAAGCAGCATTTGCGGCGTTTGTTTGAATTTAGTATGTTGAATAAATACGAAGGTTAAACGCTATAAGAGATATGTGGAATTTAGTAACAAAGATTTTCGGAACTGCCCACGAGCGTGCCGTCAAGAAAATGCTGCCGCTCGTAGAAGAAATAAACGAACATTTCGCCCGCCTGGCCGACCTGTCCGAGGACGAACTAAAGGCTAAAACCGATGAATTCCGGCAACGGCTCGAAGCCGGTGAGACGCTCGATGATATCGCCACCGAGGCGTTTGCGGTGGTCAAAGAAGCCTGTCGCCGCCATGTCGGAGTATCCTGGGACGTAGCCGGGATCGAGACCGAATGGAACATGGTGCCGTTCGACGTGCAGTTGATCGGCGGGCTTGCCCTGCATGAGGGGAAAATTGCCGAGATGGCCACCGGTGAAGGTAAGACGCTGGTCGCCACCATGCCGGTTTACCTCAACGCCCTCTCGAGCAAAGGTGTCCATGTCGTCACGGTAAACGATTACCTTGCCCGTCGTGACCGCGAATGGATGGGCCGGATATACGAATACCTCGGCCTGACCGTGGGCGTGATTCAGAACCAGATGACCAACGCCGAACGGCGTGAGATGTACAAAGCCGACATCACCTTCGGCACCGCCAACGAGTTCGGTTTTGACTACCTGCGCGACAATATGGCTCAAACCGCCGAAGACCGCGTTCATCGCAATTATAACTACGCCATTATCGACGAGGTCGACTCGATTTTGATCGACGAGGCTCGTACTCCGCTGATCATTTCCGGGCAAGTCGAGTCCTCCGTGAATGACCGCTATCGTGAAATGAAGGATACCGTCAAGCGGGTCGTTTCCAAGCAAAACCAACTCGTCAACGACATGCTCACCAAAGCCGAGCACTTGCTCGAACAGGACGACGGCAAGGGCGAGTTTGAAGCCGGTATCAATATCCTCGCCGCCAACCGCGGCGCCCCCAAGAACAAGCGCCTCATGAAACTGTTAAACCAGACCGGCATGAAACAGCTCATGAACGACGTTGAGGCGCAGTTCATGCGCGATAAAAAGCTGCACGAGATCGATGATCGTCTGTACTACTACATCGACGAGCGTGAGCATACCATCGTGCTGACCGACCAGGGGCAAGCACTCTTGTCGCCGCAGGAGCAGAAGCTGTTCGAAATCCCCGACATATCGACCATGCTGTCGGAGATCGACGGCGACAAATCACTCGATGACGAGCAACGCAAGCAAAAGACCGACGAGGTGTACCAGATACACTCCGAACGGTCCGAGAAAGTGCATGCCATCAATCAGCTTCTGCGGGCATACTCGCTCTACGAGAAAGATGTCGAGTATGTCATCCAGGACGGCAAAGTAATGATCGTCGATCAGTTTACCGGCCGTATTCTTCCCGGACGACGTTATTCCGACGGTCTCCATCAGTCGATCGAGGCCAAAGAAGGAGTTACTATCGAGGCCGAATCGCAAACCCTGGCCACGATCACCCTCCAGAACTACTTCCGTATGTACGACAAGCTGTCCGGTATGACCGGTACCGCCGAAACCGAAGCGCAGGAGTTTTTCGACATCTACAAGATGGATGTCATGGTTATCCCGACCAACGTACCGGTAATCCGCGATGATATGGAGGATCGCATTTATCGAACGCGCCACGAGAAATACACCGCGGTTATCAACGAAATCGAGACGAAACACAAGGAAGGACGCCCGGTGCTCGTTGGTACGGTATCGGTCGAGGTATCCGAGACGTTATCGCGCATGCTCAAACGAGCCGGCATCGGCCACAATGTCCTCAACGCCAAACATCACCAGAGTGAAGCGGAAATAGTGGCCCACGCCGGTGAAGCGGGAGCGGTTACAATCGCCACCAACATGGCCGGTCGTGGTACCGATATCAAACTCGGTTCGGGTGTTCGCGAGGTGGGCGGCCTGCATATCGTCGGCACCGAGCGGCACGAATCCCGCCGGATCGACCGCCAGCTGCGCGGCCGCGCCGGTCGTCAGGGGGACCCCGGTTCATCGTTGTTTTTCCTCTCGCTTGAGGACGATCTGATGCGCCTCTTCGGCGGTGACCGCCTCGGCGGCATCATGGACCGGCTCGGCGTTGAAGAGGGCGAAGTCATCACTCATGCCATGGTGACCAAGGCGATCGAACGTGCGCAGAAGAAGGTCGAGGCCCAGAACTACGCCATCCGCAAACACACCCTCGAATATGACGACGTCATGAATGTCCAGCGCAAGTGGATCTACGAACGCCGCCTGGCGGCGCTGGAGCGGCCCTCAATCAAGGAAGAAGTGGTCGAGTTGATCGAGGATATCCTGCAACTCCTGCTCGATACCTACTGCACCGAGGACCAGCATCCCGAAGAATGGAACATGCCCGGCCTGGTTGACGAACTACGCCAGATATATCTGCTGAATCTCCAATTCTCACCGGAAGACATCATCAGTATGTCGCGCGAGTCGCTCAAGGAGCGGATACTCGGCGCGGTGATGGATTTCTACGGTCAGAAGGAGGCTTTGTACGGCGAAGAGATCATGCGCCAACTCGAACGCTACGCCGTATTGTCGACGATCGACCGCCATTGGCGCGATCATTTGGCCGAGATGGAAGAACTCCGCGCCGGTATCGGTCTGCGCGCTTACCACGGGCAAATGGGCAAACCGATCGACATCTACAAGAAGGAAGGGTTCACCATCTTCCAGAACATGGTCGATACGGTCGACAAGGAGATTGTCGGGTTGGTGTTCAAACTGCGCGTCAACATGCCCGAGAAATCTCGCGCCGAACGCCGCAGTGACATGGTTGCCACCAAAAAAGATTCGACCGGCATGGGCATGACCGGAACGCCGCCGCCCCCGGCTCCGGGCGGAGTAACACCACAGGGTGGTCCGACCGGTTCCAATCCGATGGCTGCCGCTTCCAAGGCCGGTAAGCAGGATCGTACTTTCAAACGCGAACAACCCAAGGTCGGTCGCAATGATCCTTGTCCCTGTGGCTCCGGCTTGAAATACAAAAAGTGCCACGGCCGCGACGCCTGAGTCGATTATCGCTTGCTCGATAAACCGTTGTTCACAAAGAATACTCTCCGTACTCGTAGATCAGGACTCCCTGAGATCTGCTAGAAAACAAGTCTATTTCGTAGCCCGGGATCCCCGCGATCCCGGGCTGTTTTGCCAATGCCGTCCGGCGACTACGCCCAATGACTGTCTCCGCCCCTGTAGCTCCGTGTGGCGCACCCAATCTTGGGTGGGGAATTCTAGGTGGGCGGCAGACCTCCTGGTCTGCTCCTGTGCCTGCTCCTTTTCATTGATTCGCCCTACGGCATGCTCCTAACATGGAAGCCATACATACCGTCAATATGTAAAGGATGTCCTGACACAACTTGTAAAGGATCTCATGATACTGTACATGCTTGCAACCTGACATTGTAGGGCACGTCTCTCCGAGACGTGCCATGGATCGTAGATGAGATGAAGATGCGGCAGGTCTCGGAGAGACATACCCTACAAGGACTGCCAATGAATTGCAATATGAGGCAGATGAGGCCGTCTGCCGCCCACGTACATTGCTGACGCCATGATTTAGGTTGTAGGAGCGATACCCTCCTCCTCACTCGAACCCGGTGAAATCCTCGATATGCACCCGGCTGCGCTGGGCGATTTTGTCCAGTTCCGCCAGTACTCCCCAGACCATATCGGTAGAACCACATAGATAAAACTGCGGATCGATTCCTTCCGGTAGATGCCGCTTCAACATCGCGGCGTCGATCCGGCCGTGCTCGAACGAACCGTCCAACTCAGAGCGGTCGACACGCGTTACCGTCGGCACCAGCGTGAACCAATCGGTTTCATCGTGCAATTGCTTCAGTTCGTCCAGAAAGGCTGCTTGATCCGGCGTCCGATTGGAATAAAACAGCCAGGTCGGCGGTGTTTTGTCCTCATGAGCCATCTGGCGAATCAAACTGAGGATCGGGGTGATACCGATTCCCCCTGCCAAAAAAACCACCGGCTCATCGTAATTGAGTTTGTCGCCGAACGTCCCGAAAGGACCGTCGACCGTAACCCGGTCCCCCTCCCTGAGTGATTTGAACGCCTTCTTATATATCGACTCGCGGTCACGCACCGCAAAAGTCAGCAGTTCTTCACAAGGAGCACTGGCGATAGAAAGACTCCGGCTGCCGTCGAACTGATCATCGGTTGCTATCTGCGGTAACCGAAGATCGGCGTTTTGTCCCGCTTTATAAACGAATCCCTGCGGTCGCTCCACCTGAATCGCCATTTTGTGCCGCGCCGGTTCCCAGCGACGGACCACTCGCACTGTTTCAGACATTTTTCTTTTTCTCCAACAGTGATTCTTTCGCTTCGATGATATCTTTCGACTGGCTGAACGCCTTATAAGACGACCGAACCAGCGGACCCGCCTCGACATGCTTGAAACCGATCTCGTGACCGTAGGCGGCGATCTCCTTGAACTCGTCCGGATGCACGAATCGTTCGACCGGCAAATGTACACCCGAAGGTCGCAAGTATTGCCCGACCGTGACGATCTCACAGCCGGTATCGAGAATCTGCCGCAGCAACTCCTCGATTTCCTCGCGCCGTTCTCCCAGCCCGACCATGAAACCGGTTTTAACCACCGGTCGCGCGGCATAACGATCCGCCTGCCGGAGGATATCGAGCGAGCGCTCCTGTTCGGCCCCCGGACGTACTCGGCGATAGAGTCGACCGACCGTCTCGACGTTGTGGGCGAACACATCAGGCCGGGCCGCCAGCACGATATCGACCGCTTCGGCGTTTCCCTGCAAATCGGGGATTAACACTTCGACCTTCATCTTCGGATCACGACGGCGCAGTTCGTGAATTGTGTCGGCGAATATCTCGGCGCCGCCGTCGGGGAGGTCATCGCGGGTGACCGAAGTCACCACCACTTGTTTCAGGTTCAGTTTGGCCACCACCTCGGCCAGGCGGCGGGGTTCATCGCGATCCAGACCGAGCGGCACAGCCGTCTTGACGTTGCAAAACCGGCAACCGCGTGTGCAATGATTGCCAAGGATCATGAACGTCGCGGTTCCTTCGCCGAAACACTCGCGTATGTTGGGACAGGCCGCCTCCTGGCAGACACTGTGTAGTTTGTGTTCCTCGAGGATATTTTTAACCCGGGAATAGTTGGGTGAGGCTTTGGCCTGGACTTTAATCCATTCCGGCATACGCTGTTTCGGCAGTGGTTCGATCTTTATGGTAAGCGGTACTCTGTGTTCTATTTGTTGTTGTATCATAACGCCCCTTTTTCAGGTTTGGCAGAAGAACCACCGGTGACCGCCTCAGGTTCCAAATTTGTTGATATCACTAAAAACTCAGTAGAACCGGACCTAACCGGGTAGTCAGGGTTTTCCCTTCCACGATCAGGGGGGATTTTACAATTATATTCCTATAAATCATCTAGTATTAAAACAGCATGGTGGCTTCTCTATCCCTTGGAAATGCGGAGTTATTAACTCCACGGACTGATGTAAAACTAAACGTAAGGAGCGTTGCAGGACTATTTTGGGTTAACACATCGGAGGTGGGAATAAACCCTGTAATAACCTGTAACAAAAAGAAACCCGACTTCATAAAGAGGGTCAGCCAGGGTAAAGTCGCCTGAATCAAAGGCGAGTTTAATCTGATTTCGGTATGCAACCTCTTTACCAAACCCGTAAGGAGACGTTGGATGAAGTATTGTATGTTCGGTTTGGTAACCCTATTAATGGTGTTGTTTGGCTTAGGCTGTTCCGGGGATCAGTCTATTTCTCCCACCACCGAACTCACCAGCGCTGTTATTGATCTGGAACCTGCCGGCGGTCCGCTTGGTTTTGATATTGCGATCCGTGATACTATTACTACGATCGACTACGCCGCCGGAACTTTGACCGTCAGCAGCCTCACTGAGACCGTGAATGTGGATGAGAACACGGTCATCTGGGGAGTGACTAGTAGTATAGTCGACGGCAGCCCTCTGAAACAGGAAAACACTTCAGGTATGGCTACCGGAGAAGGAAACGGCTACCGAGTAGTGCGCAACGATACGTTGTTGACCATTACCGATCTGAAAGAGGGCGACGTAATTGAACTGCGTGCCTGGCAGATCGATGCAACCAGCCTGCTCGCCGGCATGATTAAACTGACTAATTGCGGTGACGCGGTATGTCAGTGCCTCGAGTTCAGCGACTACCTGGCATCGACAGATAACGAGACTCGGATAGTTACTTTCGAGAACCAGGCATGGATCGGTTGGATCTGTCCCGGCGCCGTTATTCTCGACAGCGACGGCAACAGCCTGACTTTCTGCGATCTGGCGGTTGGCGATTATGTCGCGGTCAAAGGTTATGCGCTCGATGGAGACACCCTGAAAATCAGTCTTCTGACTCTAGCCTTACCATAGGAGAGTGAGTTACCCTGCGTGAATCGAGCTTTGGCACTCGATTATCCTCCCTATGGATTACAAGCGGGTCGCGGCCTTCGGGCGCGGCCCGTTATCTTTTGTGACATATCATTTCGTTCATTCAAACTTGCCCTCACCCCGACTCTGTTCTAAACTGAGACAAAACGATCTTCATTGTACCCATCTACGGTAAGGAGTGAACAATGACAAAAATCGCGATTATCGGTTGCAAACGAGTCCAGGATCAGCTTTGTATCGCTTGTGCGAAATGCCTGAAGGCGATCAGTCTCAAAGATGGGGAGTTCGCCCGTTACGACGATGACCTCGAGCTGGTGGCGCTGGGCAACTGCGGCGATTGCCCCGGATTGATCATGCCCAAGCTGACCCTGATGAAAGAAATCGCGACGATGCTGGATCGCGACTTTGACGTTATTCACCTCGGTACTTGTGTAGTCAAAGCCAGTAAGACCGGAAAATGTCCGCTGGATTTCGACCTGATCAAGAACCTGGTCAAACAGAATTTCGACAAGGAACTGGTCATCGGCACACACAACTACTAAGACCAAACCGACAACTTGCGATGGGTCCCTCCCCGGTGGCCGATCTCATAGCTTGTTGAAAAGTCGTATGCCCATAAAATCATTTTCCGCGCAGTGCTACCATAGCTAAGGATTACCTATCTCAAAGCTATAGTTCAAGCCGGAATAAAAGACACCCTGCAGATCTCAACCGGAAGAATTCCCCGGAACCTGGTTTTATTACTCCCGATAAAACTAGCTCAAAAAAAAACCCAAGCAGGTGGTAATCCTGCCTGGGTGGACGATATTAGGTAATCCACAGAAAGAGTAACACTTTCCGATTGCAACAGCAATGTAATAATTAACTGTATATTGTCAAGCGAAAAACTTAGTCTTATTCAAAAAAACTTTAATGTTGACGTCCAGGAAATTGCTCTAAGATCAAACTCCATCAGCACTTGTCTCTTATCTCCGGAGTGGTTGGTAATCACCTTTGACATATCATGAGACATCCGCAATAATCGCGTCACACCCCGTCCCCTATTTTTCCGCTATCACACCATTAATTTCCCCTCTTTCGACATAAAAAACGAGCATTACGATTTGAAATACAACAATTTACAAGAGCAATCCAGGTGAGCTTATCCACACCGCGTGTGGACAACCTTGTTGAGCTGTGTGAAAATACTCATAAGTTATTGATATTCAATGCATAACATAATACAATAATGTTGACAATGTCATATTAAGATTGCGTTAAGAACTCACTTCCCAGCAACACATTGTTTGACATTAGATTACGCTCATTAGTTTTTTCAATTCCGACTGAGAATGCCACATTCAGAACAACACCAGGCACCCTGTTTTAAGCTACTATACTGAATACCAACAAGCTATGAAAAACAAAAAATAAACACTATTTTTGGTATGGAAATGGGATTCAAACACAATATCTTGTGGCCGCTGTCCGAAATACAGGGAGATATTTACGCAGTCGTCTGACTGCTTACCGGATTTATGTGATTTTATTGGAAAAAACGGCAAGCGGAGCCTCAGTTTAGTAGTGCAGCTACCGCCAGGGGTCGCTTTGCCTGTTCGATAGTACAGGAGGTACATCCTTGAAGTTTCAGCGTTATTTTACGCGTGAAGGAGAAACCGCATACACCCGTATCAACTTTGTCAAGCGTAGTTCTGAGATCCGCAATCCGGACGGCACGGTTGTTTTCAAAGCGGACAACATCAAC
Organism: Candidatus Zixiibacteriota bacterium; assembly: GCA_035380245.1. Taxonomy (NCBI): domain Bacteria; kingdom Pseudomonadati; phylum Candidatus Zixiibacteriota; species Candidatus Zixiibacteriota bacterium. Next base: position 721,502 of record DAOSXA010000001.1, read on the forward strand.
GTTCCTGAGAGCTGGTCGCAAGTGGCCGTTGACATTCTGGCCCAGAAGTATTTCCGCAAGGCCGGAGTCCCTCAGAAAGACGAGCAAGGCAAAATCAAGGTTGATTCGGACGGAAAGCCGATCCTCGGGGGCGAAACCGACGCCCGCCAGGTGTTCCATCGGTTGGCCGGATGCTGGCGATATTGGGGTGAGAAGTATGGATACTTCGATTCCCCCGAAGACGCCCGTATCTACTACGACGAAATGTGCTACATGCTGGCCAGCCAAATCGCGGCGCCAAACTCTCCTCAATGGTTCAACACCGGTCTGCACTTCGCTTACGGTATCGACGGCGTGGCGAACGGCCATTTCTACGTCGATCCGTCGACGCACACCCTGACCGAAGCTCAGAACGCTTACCAGCATCCACAACCGCACGCCTGTTTTATTCAGTCGGTGGGCGATGACCTCGTCAACCCGGGCGGCATTATGGATCTCTGGGTACGCGAAGCACGTTTATTTAAATACGGCTCCGGCACCGGAACCAATTTTTCCCGTCTGCGCGGATCCAAGGAACCGCTCTCGGGCGGAGGGCAGTCTTCCGGCCTGATGTCGTTTTTGAAAATCGGCGACCGGGCCGCCGGAGCGATCAAATCGGGCGGCACCACTCGTCGCGCCGCCAAGATGGTCTGTCTTGATCTGGACCATCCGGACATCAGGGAGTTCATTAGCTGGAAGGTGGTCGAGGAACAGAAGGTTGCCGCGATGGTGGCCGGCTCCAAAATTATCCGCCGTCAGCTCAAGGACATTTTCGAGGCAGCCCGGGTGAACCAAAACGGCCAGGAACCTGTCATTGAAACCGATCCGGCCAAGAACACCAAACTGAAGCAGGCTCTCAGAGAAGCACGCCATTACTGTGTCCCGCCTCAGTACATCAAACGCATTCTCGAACTGGTCGAACAGGGTGTGCGCGAAATCGAGTTTATCGATCTGGACACCAACTGGGAAGGCGAGGCATACGCCACGGTGTCCGGGCAGAACTCCAATAACTCCGTTCGCGTCCCCAACGAGTTTTTCGAGCGCCTGAAGGAAAAGGGTGACTGGCAGTTGATTCGTCGCACCGACGGCGCCGTAGCCGAAACCGTTTCGGCCGAGGAGCTCTGGGAGCGCATCTGTCATTCTGCCTGGGCCTGCGCCGATCCCGGCGTACAGTTCGACACCACTATCAACGAGTGGCATACCTGTCCGGCCGACGGTCGCATTACCGCCTCCAATCCCTGCTCCGAGTACATGTTCCTCGACGACACCGCCTGCAACCTGGCCTCGATCAATCTCGGCAAGTTTCTGCTTAAAGACGGACATTACGATGTCGAGGGGCTTTTGCATGCCTGTCGTTTATGGACCATGACGCTGGAAATATCAGTCCTGATGGCGTCGTATCCATCGGCTAAGGTTGCTCAGCGCAGTTTCGATTATCGCACGCTCGGTCTCGGCTATGCCAATCTTGGCTCGCTGTTGATGCGGATGGGCATCCCCTACGATTCCTCCGAAGGATTCGCCTGGTGCGGCGCTCTGAGCGCTATCCTGACGGGGCAGGCTTATGTTACTTCGGCCGAACTGGCCAAGGAACTGGGGCCGTTCCCGACTTTCTATCGCAATCGTGATGTCATGTTGCGGGTAGTGCGCAATCACCGCCGGGCGGCCTACAACGCCGATCGCTCTGAATACGAAGATCTGACGGTCAAACCGACCGGAATCAATCCGAACTACCTGCCGGATGAAGTTGTCCGTGCAGCTCGCTCAGTCTGGGATCAGGCTCAGGAGATGGGCGAGATTTACGGTTATCGCAACGCCCAGGTTTCGGTTGTCGCGCCGACCGGCACGATCGGTCTGGTCATGGACTGCGACACCACCGGGATCGAGCCGGATTTCGCCCTGGTGAAATTTAAGAAACTCGCCGGCGGCGGTTATTTCAAGATCATCAACGCCTCCGTCCCCGAGGCTCTTAAGCGGCTCGGTTACGGCACCGAGGAAATCAAGGACATCACCCTCTACGCCACCGGCCATAAAACTCTCAAAGGCGCTCCGTATATCAACCATGAGTCGCTCCAGGCGAAAGGTTTCACCGACGAGGAACTGAACAAGGTCGAGAGACAATTAGCCAACGCCTTTGACATTTCGTTCGCTTTCAACCGCAATGATCTCGGTGACGAATTCATCGAACAGACTCTCGGCTTCTCCAAAGAGATGATCAATTCCTGGGATTTCGATCTCATAAAAGAGCTCGGTTTCACTCGCGAGCAGATCGATCTGGCCAACGAGTTCTGCTGCGGCGCCATGACGCTCGAGGGCGCGCCGCACCTCAAGGAAGAACATCTGCCGGTATTCGACTGTGCCTCGCGCTGCGGTCGGAAAGGGAAGCGTTTGATCCGGGTCGAGGGGCACATTCGCATGATGGCCGCCTCGCAGCCGTTTATCTCGGGCGCTATCTCCAAGACGATCAATATGCCCGCGGAGTCGACCCTGCAGGATGTCAAGGGAGCGTATCGTCTCGCCTGGGAGACGATGAACAAAGCCGTGGCGCTGTATCGCGACGGTTCGAAACTGAGCCAGCCGTTGACGGCATCGCTCCTGACCGACGATGAAGAAGAAGACGATCATGAGATGACCGTTTCCACCGCCGCCGAGAAGATGGCGCGGCGAGTCGTCTATCGTTACATCGCCAAGCGGCGCAAGATTCCCTATCGCCGCGGCGGATACACCCAGAAAGCCATGGTCGGCGGACACAAGGTCTACATTCGGACCGGTGAGTATTCCGACGGCACGCTGGGTGAAATTTTCCTCGATATGCACCGTGAAGGCGCCGCGTTCCGATCGCTCATGAACAGTTTCGCGATCGCTGTCTCACTCGGCCTGCAGCACGGTGTGCCGCTCGAAGAATTCGCCGATGCTTTCCTGTTTACCCGCTTCGAGCCGAACGGCCTGGTACAGGGACATCGCAACATCAAACGGGCAACTTCAATCATTGACTATATTTTCCGCGAACTGGCTATTACTTACCTCGGTCGCAACGATCTGGCCCATGTCTCCGACGAGGACCTGCGCGGCGACACTCTCGGTACTCCCGAGGACTCCACGGAATGGGAAGGCGAGGAACCGGCCAGCGCGGCCATTACCGGACAGGTTACCGACGGCAGTCGCAAAGCCGGCGATATCCACAGCGATCACCTCTTCCCGGGAAGTCACAGCGGTGACGGACACGGCCGTGGGAACGGTAACGGCAATGGCAACGGAAACGGCAATGGAGCCAACGGCAATCATGGAGGAGACGGTCATGGTAAGCAGGTGGAGAATTCGATTGCAGCGACGCAATCTGCGAGGACGAAGAAGGTGCTTGAGTATGTCAGCGCACAGAGCACTACAATTGACCAGGAAGGACAACGACTCCACCAGGCCATCCGCGCCGCGCGACTGAAGGGTTACGAAGGCGACATGTGCAGTGAGTGCGGCCAGTTCACGATGGTCCGCAACGGCACTTGCCTGAAATGTGACACCTGCGGCGCCACGAGTGGTTGCAGCTAAAAATTAAGAGAGGCCTTACGGGGTCTTTCTTATAATCGACCGTGCCCGTCCTTTCACGGTCGGATAAAAAACGTAATTCCGGTTAAATGACCGGGATGCGACATCAGGGCTATCGTGCGCAGACCGGAAACGGTTTGAGGTACTGCTTGTGATGAGTTCGGGATAAGTACTTTCCGAGCGGCAGGCGACGCCGAATACGAAGTAACTTCAACCTCGGTTTGGCGTTAACAGGTGAGATGGGATCGCAAAGGTCCGGGACTGGAGAAAAAGCGGTAGCCCCCTTGGGCTGTGTTCTAGAACCGTCATCGGACGACGGACACTGCTTAAGGATGAGCGTAGCGGCGCGTTGTTTCGGCAACGCGCCGTTGTTGTTTGTCGGGGGGGCTGACGTGACGAAATGTGCCCGGAAGTCGTAGGTCGGGCGTCCGGAGTGAGCGGGGGCATCGCCCCGCGAACGGAGAAACCCGACACCCTGGAATCATCTGATAATGTCCTGTGATCGGAGGTCGGTTATGGCCAGGGGCTTGCGGCGACAAAGAGGGCTGATTTCATTGGTTGATTCGCCACCCCCCTTCGTCTATATTGTGACGCGGGAAGAAAATCTTCGTCAGGAAGGCGGGAGTTTGCGAATGGCAAAAACGCGTATGTTCGTGAAGACGTTCGCTATCATTGTGGCTGCTTTGGTCCTCGTCGGGACGGCTTATGCTCAGACTAGCCAGGCTCCACGGCCCGACTCTCTCAAACCTGTCACTTCGGCTGAGATGGCCCTGGAGAAGGCTGCTGCCTATACAGGTTTCTCGGAGATTGAAGGCCTCAAGAAAGGCGATGCGCAGGTTAGCGTGCATCGCGTCGAAATGTCCGACTCGACGGCGCCTTTCGTGACTTTGGCCAAGTCGCCGCGACCGATGTGGCTTGTATCAATTCACGACATGATCCTTGATCTGAGCGGCACTCCCGACAGCGTTGAGAAGGCTCACCCTAAAGACGTTGATATCTACATCGACTCTACCACGGGGCAATTCATCAAGGCTCTAGTTTTGGACACCGGGCTGGATCGCTCCGCCGTAAGAGAGTGCCCCCGGGATCAGGCGGAGAAGCAGATGACGGACATCAGCGGCGAGGAGTATCTCGGCTATCCCGAGGAGATGCCTAAGTTGAATATGTTGAGCGTCATGGACTCGATATGGGATTGCTCGATCCCGGCCGCGAGTTGGGTCTCGGTCCGATATGTTGTGCACAAACACTTCCACTTGGGCACTGCGCCTTCGTGGATTGTCCACGCGCATGGCTACGGGGGCGAATTCTCTCATCTGCGGGTGGTCGTTGACAGCGAAACCGGCAGAGGTCGTATCGCAATAACCCTGCCTCAGGAGGGTGCACTTTCACCTGATGCCGGCCAGGAATAGTCCAACGGCCGGGACGCCCGAGGTCCCGGCCGCTGTCATCCGCCTGCCCCGCAGAGACATTCTCAACAACCCCGAGGCAACTATTCGGCGTAACACGTTTACCGAACCCTGAAGTACCGGCCGGGTCTCTCTTCGAACCGGCCGCCGAAAACCGTCACCGGGAGAAGACGTGGAACGCAAAAACAAAAAGCACAAAACGAACCCATTTCGCTCCAAGCGTATATGGCCCATCCAATTCGGGGGAATGACTGATGCCGTAACTCAGGCCTCGCAGCCTGTAGGGCAAGTCTCGGGGAGACCTGCCCTACAATCGTCTGCAGATAATTCGTTGATAAAAAGAAAGCTACGCGGCGACGAGGTTGCCGTTGCACTGGATCAGGCCGTCCTTGAGCTTGACCGTCCGCTGGGCGCTGTTGGCGATGTTCATGTCGTGAGTAATCATAACGATCGTCTTGCCCGCGGCATGCAGCTCATGAAAAATGTCAATGATCGCCCCGCCGGACTTGGAATCGAGGTTGCCGGTCGGCTCATCGGCCAGAATCAGATCAGGTTCGTTGGCCAGGGCGCGGGCGATTGCCACTCGCTGCATTTCGCCGCCGGACATCTCGGTCGGCTTATTGGCCATTTTGTCGGCCAGTCCCACTCGCGCGAGCAGCTCGGTGATCCGCTCACGTCGTTTCTTAGCATTGACCCGGGCGAATAAAAGAGGAACTTCGACGTTTTCATAGGCGGTCGCGTAAGGCAACAGATTGAACGCCTGAAAAACGAAACCTATCCTGGTGTTGCGGATATCGGCCAGTTGATTCGAGGTCATCTTATTGACCGGCTTTCCATCCAGCAGGTATTCACCGTCGGTTGGCGTATCCAGACAGCCCATCAGATTCATTAACGTCGACTTGCCCGATCCCGACGGCCCCACCACCGCCACCAGCTCGTTATCCTCGACAGTCAGGTCGATCCCCTTGAGTGCCTCGAACGTGACCTTGCCGGTCGTGTATGCTTTGCGAACCTGTTTCATTTCAACCATAGTTTAACTCCAGCCTGCTGTCGTTACTCGTATCGCAATGATTCCACCGGGCTGACCGATGCCGCCCGCAGGGCCGGGAAGAATCCGGCCAGGATGCCCATGACACCGAGAATAACCGTCACGATGATACCAATTTCGAGCGAAATAGTAGGGCGCCCCATGAAGGTCAGGACATCCGACTCGATCGGCACTCGTTTGAATCCCTCGGTTAAAATGTAACTGATACTCATCCCGCCGATGCCGCCGAGGAAAGTGATCATCAGCGCCTCGATCAGGAATTGAAAAAGAATGACCGAACGTCGTGCCCCCACGGCCATTTTGATGCCAATCTCGCGGGTACGCTCCCGAATGGAAACATACATGATGTTGGCCACTCCCACCCCGGCGATGAGCAATGTCAATCCGCCGATTATGCCAAGGAACACCTGAATACCAAGCATTATGTTGTCGAATTCTTTGGTCCCGGAAACGGTATCCCATACCCCCAGGGTTTCTTCGTCATTGGGATCGAAACGGTATTTCGCTCCCAGAACCTCATAGACCTGCCGCTGTACCTCCTTGACGTTCGCCGGGTCCACAGGCTGATAAATTATATCATCCAGCCAGGGATCGCCGAAAATTGCCTTGAAGGTCGTCCAGGGTATCGAAACCTTGTCGGCATCCGGTCCACTGTACATGTTCATTTGCTGCTTTTCAATTTCGATTCCCACCACCGTGAACGGAAGTCCCTGCAACAGAAACTGCTTGCCGATCGGGTTCTCGCCGGGGAACAGGTCCTCTGCAATGCGGTACCCGAGGAAGGCCGTACGGCGCTTGTTGTCGCAGTCGCTCTGGTTGATCATACGCCCGCCCATTTGCGCGATATGGTTCCGCATTGTGGTGAAGTTGGGAGTGATCCCGGCGATCAGTTCCGACTTGACAGTGGTCCCGTTGACCAACTCAACGCTCCAGCGCTGATATTCGGCCCCGATGTCCTTGATCCCCGGTACGGTTGCCCGTAGATATTCCAGGTCTTCCGGGTAGAAATGTATCCCGCGTCCCTTGGGTAATCCCTGGTAGGGAATCGTTGTGTTACCCGGCCAGATGATGACGATATTCTCTCCCAGGCCCTTACGGTTGGTCATCATCTGCTCGTAAATCCCCTCTCCGAATCCCAGCAGCAGCATAATACTGATAGTACCCCAGGCAAGGGCGATAAGAGTCAGCAGGATACGTTTGCGCTGCTTGCGAAAATCGCGAACGAAGACATTGTACATTACGGTCGGATTCATATCTGTCCTAATACAGCTTGAGAGCTTTTACCGGTTCCAGCCGGGCTGCCCGCCGGGCAGGAAAAATACCGGCTGTAAAACCGACAATACCGATCAGCACCGTGGCAATCAACCCCACGGTCAGATCCACGGTCGGCTCACCCACCAATTCACCGATGTTAAACAACGGCACCAACGCGACAATACCCCAGGCGAACAGAAATCCGGCGATGCCGCCCACCCCCGTGATGGTCAGCGTTTCCAGAATGAACTGCGCCAGAATCGTGCTCCGCCGTGCCCCCAGGGCCATCTTGATGCCGATTTCCTTGGTTCGTTCTTCGAGCACCACATTCATGATGTTCGACACCCCGATACCGCCGGTAATCAGGGTGGCAATACCGATCCCGGTGAGGAACCATTGAAAAGCGGTAAAGAATATCTTCAGGAACTCGAAGCCCTGGGTGACATCCCACACCATGAGAGCCTCTCGATCGGTCGGGTCAAATTTATAGCGGCTTCCCAGCATCTCATAGATTTCATCAACCGATTCGGAAGAAACATGATCATCCTTAGCCTGTACCACCAGATTGTTGGGATAACGGTTGGAGAACATGGTACGGAAGGTCGTAACCGGAATGATCAGCTTGGAATGGTCCCGCCCGCTGTAAGAGCTGTCCTGATCCTTCTCCTTCATCACCCCGATCACAACGAAAGGCGTACCATCGACAAGAATCGTTTTGCCCACCGCTTCTTCGCTGCCGAACAGGTCATCGGCGAGACGGTTGCCGATAAACACCACGCGGCGGCGCTTGGCGATATCGAGATCGTTAATGAACCGCGAGCCCATCTGCGGAATGATATTACGCATCTCATTGAACTCCGGCCAGATACCGATTAGCTGTCGTTTGAACTGGTTCTTGCCGTATTTGACCGATACCCCCCACCGGGTGAACTCCGGCGAGATACTCTTGATGGTCTCTGAGCGTACCTTGATCATTTCTACGTCATCAGCCGTGAAGTGAATTCGACGCCCTCGCGGAAGCCCCTTGAACTCCTTGCCGGTTATACCCGGCCAGATGATGGCGATGTTATCCCCGAGTCCCTTCTGTGATTTCAACTGAGCGGTTTTCATCCCATCGCCAAAGGCAAACAGAAGCACGATTGCGGCGGTGCCCCAGAAGACACCGAACACCGTGAGCAGAGTTCGCAATTTCTGGCGACGCATATCGTTGAGGAATTGCTTTATGGACAGCAGGGGGACCATATCGTGTTACTCACTCTTTCGATCAGTCGGCGGTTATTTCACGCGGCGGGCGCTCGACGACCAGATCTCCCTCATCCAGACCGGCAATCACCTCCATATTGATGCCGTCGGAGAGACCGCATTCGATCTCGCGGGTCGTAATCACTCCGAGCGTATCCTGTACTTCGACCGTCGCCACGGAGTCATCGAAATGGATCAGCCGTTCCGGTACCAGCAGGATATCTTCCGCCTTGTTGATGATAATGGAAGCTGTGGCACTATACCCGGCACGCAGCAGCTTGGAGGTCAGTTCATCCAACTGCACCTCGACCTCGAACAGCGTCGAGCCCTGGTCCTGATGAGCTTTTGGCGAGATTCTCGCGAGCATACCGGTTAACTGGTTCTGCGGCATAGCGCCTATTTCAATATCGGTGCCCATGCCCTCGTGCAGTTTGCCGACGTCGATTTCATCGACATTACCCCGAAAGATCAGATCATCCATTTTAGCCAGCGTCATGAGCTGGGTTCCTTCCTGGTAGGAAGTCAACGGTACGACCGGATCACCTTCCTCGACCGACCGGCTCAAAACCATACCGGCGGTTGGAGCATGGATGATATTGCTTACCTGGCGATCGGCGATGGTGGTTTTACCCGATTCGATCAGAGCCAGTTTTTCGCGCGATAATTTCAGGCGTAACTCGGCTTCATCATATACGGCTTTTTTATCCTCAAATTCCTGGTGTGAAACCAGTTGTTTGTCGGCCAGCGCCTCGAAGCGTTTGTACTCGCGAGCAGCATTGTCGTAAGCCACCTGATACAACTCGACCTGCCGGTTGGCTTCGGCGAATTCCAGCGGTGTAGGATCGGGAGCGATGTCAAAGAGAGGATCCCCGGCCTTGACGACATCGCCCACCTCGGCAAAGATCTGGCGGACGATACCGCCGTTTTTCGATTTGATCTCGATCTCCTTGCGAGGTTCTATCTGCCCCACGGCCACAGCCTTGTCGATAATCGAACCACGGCTTACCGCAAAAGTTTTACTCTCCCCGCCTTTTGAGGCTGAACCGTCTATGGCAAAAAAAGCCACCAGGGCAACGACCGTAAGGGCCAAAACACTCAGAATCAACTTCTTTATCATATTTTATGCTCCAGTTGGTTTACTACTGCGCGTCTGGGTTCTTTATTACGAATCGAATTAACAGTTGTTTCATTTCCATCGATTCTCTGAGCCGAACGGTCGCCAAGATAGTTGTTGCCTGCCCGCCTTGAGCTTCCGTACTATTCGTATTAGAGGAAGCCTAACCAACAGGGGTACGCGAGGATATGCAGCTCACCTTTGAACCTGTAACAGCCGACCGGTGGAAAGATTTTGAAACATTATTCGGTCAGCGCGGCGCCTGCGCCGGATGCTGGTGTATGTTTTGGCGTCAAACCGGCAAGGAATATAAACAGAACAAAGGGACAGCCAATAAACGAGCGATTAAAAAAATCATCCTCTCCGGTGAGATTCCCGGCCTGCTGGCTTACGACGGCGACGAACCGGTCGCCTGGTGCAGCGTAGGACCACGCGAGCGGTATTCAAGACTGATGCGCTCACGGACTCTTAAGCCGATCGACGATCAACCGGTCTGGTCGATTGTCTGTCTATATGTAAAGAAAAGTCGTCGAGATCAGGGTGTCGGTACACAGATGCTGGGCGCCGCATCCGAATATGCCGCTTCGCAGGGAGTTGCAATAATCGAAGGATACCCCAACGAACCGAAAAATAAATGGGCTGACGCATTTCTATACACCGGTACCGCAAGTGCCTTCCGCAAGGCCGGGTTCAAAAAGGTAGCCCAGCCTTCACCGACGAGATTGATAATGCGCAAGCAGCTCAATAAATAACAATGAGTAAACCCGGGTCGTAGCCATCGTCTCGGCCGACCGCTGAGACTTCATAAGGAGCAGGGAATGGTTCACGTCATGGCGACCTTCATAGTCAAACCGAATAAACTGGCAGAAGTCAGGGAAGCGATTGGCCGGTTTATCGATGCAGTAAGAGATAACGAACCTGATTGTTTGCTTTATGAGTCGTTTCAGGGAGAGGATGACAATTCCTTCGTCCACCTGATGTCTTTCGAAGATGAAGCCGCCGAAGCCCGGCATAATCAGACACTCCATACCCGGCAGTTTCACGAATTACTCGAAGCCGTGTGCAATCAGGGCCCTATCTTCGCCCACTTGAAACTGCTCCGCACCACGGAGCGCTGAACCTGTAACCGACCCGGCCAAAGTGCTTGACAAAACAGTCCGGCATCAGTAGTTTGCATATAACGGATCTACGTTTTCAGTCATGCAACATGGAGAGGCTTTTTAGCTATTGTCCTATAGCTTGGTGTGACAATCATGATCGGAACCTTACGTTGTCGGCGTGACGGTTCGGATAATTAGCAAAATCTCGCTGTCTGTCGTCGCAGGGACGCCCGCAGCCGGGATTGTCGCATGATGCTATTCTCCATCGTACGACATCATCGTATCGGTATCACGTCAAACCCAATTGTCCTTGAAGTTGAGACCTGTCATCAGGGTATAACGACGCACCGCAGAATATGCGAAGGGCAAACGCATATTGATGCGATGTCGTTCCCTTCATTAATGACAGGCTCACATGTTCGGGTGTCTTAGGCAGAGCTTTTTGCTCCGTCTTCTATGATCCTCAATTGTCACACGAGGCATTTGAAACAGCCGGTTATGCCTGTCGCTGCTTCGAGGAGTTCCTGTAACCTTCGGAGATGCCGGGCCGGCCGGACGAGACACCATTGAGTCATTTACTGAAGAGGTATGGACTGATGTCAAAGAAACTACTAGGGCTGTTCATTCTAGCTTCGCTGATGGCTTTCGTGGCCATAAGCGTTATGGCCGACGACGGCAAGGTGCCGCCCGAACGCCAATGCACTCTCAAACACGATGACCCCAACACCGTCAACTGGAATATCGACGATCAGGAATCCGACTGGAGCGATTCTCCGTTCTTGCCGACAGCCAGTCATCTCTATCAGCACTATGAGTGGCTGGGAGCGACTGTCGACCAGGAAGCCGGGGTAAACGTTACTGATGATGGACCGGATGACGACGGTCTCATCAGTGCGGTGATCGATCCAACCAACGGCGCGGTACAGATCCGGTTTGGAATTACCACGTCATACTCCGCGCACCCGGGGGCTTTTCCGCTCGGTACTCGTGAGTTCGTCGAAGCGTGGGTGGACTGGAACAACAACCTGACCTTCGAACCGTCCGAGCGAGTTGGCCTGGGTTGGAACGGTTCTCCCAAAACCTGGGGTGGCACCGACACCCATGACGACGCGGTTCTTGGAGCGGCCGGTGGCGCACCGGGAACCTATAACGTCCGCATTCGTCTTTACTGGTCGCATGCGCCGCGCCCGGCTGCTCCGGGCGGAGCATACGACTGGGGTGAGGTCGAGGACTATGAAGGAGTGGAATTCGTAGCGGGCGAGCTGCCGGCTCCGGAATACGGTCAGGTAGCCGTTCCTTCAATGTCTACCTGGGCGTTGATTACCCTCGTGCTCCTGCTGCTGGGCGCAGCAGTCTGGGTAGTCCGTCGAAATCGCGCCGGGGGAATTGCCTGACTCTAACAAACGGGAGTGTTGAGAAAGCCATACGTTCTGATATTTAGTTGGGCACAACTATAATGCGGGCGACATAAGGCTGCCCGCTACGCGAGGTTATGGCTCTCAAACGCGTAGCGGCGGGGCTTGTCTCCGCCGCGATTGAAGTTTGTCAACAATCCCAAAACGCAGGGGGACATTAACAGGGTGCGGTCGTAAGACCGCTCCTTGTTTTTATTGTTCTAAATCCAGACGGATAGCCTGAAGATGAAAGGCATGCTTCTTGCGGGCGTTGTCGAACAACGCTACGTTGAGTCGGATCGGGTCGTTTATTTCAAGGTCGTGCGGCGAACCGGTCCGGAGCCGCCGCCGCATCTCGATCGTCCAGATATTATCGTGCCAGCGCCCGAACGCTCGAATATCTCCGCGATCTCCGTGCAATTCACCTACCAGGACCGCCGGCTGGATTGCCCCAACGGGCAAAGAGTCGCCTCCGGAGAAATAAGGAACGGCATTATACGAATCTACCCGCAGCCAACTGTGTTTGTTGGTGGTAAGATCGAGTAAATATGGCTGCCGCCAATCTTCGTTCAAGTTGGAATGAGTTGATCCGGCCGCAGGATTGTCCACGAAGATACCGTTGCTGTTCGAATCCGTTGCCATCGCCATGAAACGATCGTCCGCCTGCGCCACCGGATTAGTCCCGACCGCCTGCCAGACCCACAGGTCGAGGGTGTCATCGACAGCATCATGATTGCCGTATGCACCCTTGTTGCCGATGTGACACGTGGCGGCACAACCACCCGCATCGCGCGATAAAGACAAAGCAACCTGATCTTCCCAATAGATCGACTCATCGAAAAGGTTCAGATAGGCACTTTTTTGAACGATCCAGCCGGTGTCGGTCTTGATCAGGTGACGATTCGAGGAATAGTCCGGATCGCTGTAGGTCAGCAACAGATACAGGTTGGCATGGTCGACAAACGCCTTAACCGTCGCCATTGAGGCCGAAGACTCAAAATTGGCGCCCCCGATCAATCCGATCGTCACCGAGTCGGCCTCAGCCCATTGCGGCTCATTGACGATTCCATCGATCTCAACTATACCCGGTATGTTTTTGAGGGTCAGTCGACTGTATGTCGACGGGATCATGAACAGACCGACCAGGATAGTCAAGCCCAGAATCCCGGATAAAACCAAGGCCCGCGTTTGCACGAATCCGGGAAATACCGGATCGAAAAAGATCGAGTTCACCCGCGACTCTTTGTTGGCGATCGTCTCGACAATGTGCGCTATTGTCATCAGCAGGAGAATCCCGGCACTGTATCGGTGCAGCCAGTGCATCAGGACAAAACCATCCGGAGCGCTGAACAATCCTAATTGCAGCGTAATCCCGCTGAGTACGGCGGTTGCCCCAAGAAACAGCATGGTCAGATAAAATAGCTTCTTGCCGAGTTTATAGCGGAGATGGGTGAAGATATTCGTCAATCGTCGAAGTTGATCGGTCAGCAGCAAATGCGCGAAGTAGAAAATTCCAACCGCCGTCAGAATATACCCGAACGCGGCATGCCAGGCGAATATGTCCCCGGTCGGCGCCAGCCGGTCGAACAACGATCCCGGTTCGAGCGTCGGCTGTTCGCCCATAATCGAACCGAGTCGGATACCCGTCAGATAGAGCGGACCGAGAAGCAGCACAGTCGCGGCATGAGCCAGACGTACGCCCAAACGATACCGGTAAAATGCAGGATCACGCATAAGTCTATATAACGCACAAACGGACACTATTGAAAGACTAATCCTCTTGAATAATAATCGCTAAAACCGTAAGAACGTGCTTGCTATTTTGAGGTGAGAAGTCCAGATTTGGCGACCAAGGACTTGAACCATTCGGCCTTTTGAGAAAGGTTGAGGAGATATGAACAAAAATGTGCTAATGATCATTATCGCTCTAGCCGCGCTGTTGTCAATTGCCGGGCAAAGTACGGCAGCGGTTGGACCGTTCCGGATCACCGGAGCCGACTCGAGCTACCTGGAGTTCCATCTGGCCACCCAGGTACAGTTGAAGTATATCGCGGACGATCTTCGCGGCGACGACGGTTATGATGACCGCTTCACTATGGAATTACGCCGGGTGCGTCCTGCGATTGCAGTCGGATTGCCCAAAAAACATCTCACTTTCCGGTTACAGTTGAGCACCGTATCCGGATCATTGGAGTTGCTTGATCTGTACAGTGACTACAGTTACCGCAAGAACCTTCGTTTTCGTATCGGCCAATTCAAAACTCCATTCACGCGTTATCGCCTGCAGTCGTTTCAAAGTCTGACATTCGTCGACTGGTCGGTGTTAACACGCTGGTTCGGCGCCGAACGACAGCGCGGTCTCGCTATTCATAACGGCTTCACCAAACCGGCCCCGTTCTCTTACGTGGTGATGTTCGGCTCCGGCGTCAACGCCCGCGCCAGTCATGCCATCGGAACATCGCTGGTATATGACCTGCCTCGTACCAATCCCTCCGACCTTACCGAATCGGCCGCCGGCCCGGAGTTCCATCCGGAACTGTTCGTTCACCTGGCCCATCATCACGGCAACATCAATGTAGGATCCGACACCGATGCTTCTCGGACCGGATTGCGTTACATGACCGCGGTCAGCTTTGCCTGGGATATGGACCCCGATCCCTACTACGATTGCCGTCTTCGACTGGCGCCCGAACTGCTGGTTAAATACTCCGGTTGGGCGTTGTCGGCAATCGGCTATGGCGCAACCGGTGAGATCTATGAGGGCAACGACCATGATCCGATTCTTTACGGCGGTCTGCTTCAGGCGGCGTATCGGATCGATCAACGCTGGGAGTTGGCGGCCCGATTCGCGGCGGCCGATGCCTCTGATAATTTTTACCGCGGCGCTGTGAACAAGGCCCTGGCCGATGACGAAGAACGCACTATCCTGCGCAGTCAGCGCCAGGCTACTATCGGTCTGAACGTTTACATCGACGAACACATCTGCAAGCTCCAGACCGATTTCGGCTGGCTTCGTAATTACGATTCCGAAGGCTCCACCGACGATTATGAAATTCGTAGTCAACTGCAGTTGACCTTCTGATTATCACCCAAATCAAAACAGGGTCATTCCGCCGCGAATGACCCTGTTTTTCGATGCACCGGAGCTTTTGCCCGGTGATTACTCTACGAAAATTCTGACTTTCTCTTCACCGTCCTGGACGTCGATGCTGGTGTCGGCGAGGGCATCGATCAACTCCTCGAGCGATTTCGGGTCGAGGTGTTCAATATCCAGTTCGATCCCGTGTTCGCTCAAGGCATGGTTGATCCTGGTCGTCGATTTCCCGGGCATAAGCGATCCTAGCTTAACGCCGGCTCGAACCAGACTGAGCGGTACCCGGATGTTAACATGTTCGTGGCGGCGACGGCGGCAGCCATGGTCGTCATCTTCATCGTCTTTCTTATGTCCCTCCACCTGCACCCGCAGCCAGCGGGGTTTACTGCCCGGCTCGCGCACCGGATCGTCTCTGATCCAGCCGGTCTGATCGGCTACATCCACCGCCTTCAGGAGCTTTTCCGCCTGTTCGACAGTGATCTTTCCATCGGAAAGCATCTGGAGTATTTTGTGTTTCTCTTCACTCACAGCATCACCTCTTATCATTAAGTCTTCTCATTGCCTCGTCGAAATCTATTTCACCGTCCTCCAGATCCTCCAGAATCGACTCTTTGGTCTCCCGGTTCAGGTCCGGTATTTTATCTATAAGAACCGGCTCATCGGGATCCGACTCGATCTGGACGAAAGTCAGCATTTCGCCGATTCGGTTAAGCCGGTTTTTGACGGTCGGGTAACTCACCCCGAAATACTTCTCCATTTGCTTGATCGATCCGTGACTCTTGACAAATGCCGCCACGAACACCTGGTCCTCGGCCGAGAGCGCCGCCAGCTCGGGAAGTTCAAACGAGCCCTCAATGGAGATACCGGAGCTCTCCATTCGTATGCGTTCCACGATGAGCTTCTGTCCATCGGTAAGTTTTGTTAGCTCTCGCCAGTCTTTGTTCATGTTTTTCTCCCGAGTTATCACCAATCTTTATTTACATTACGGTTAGATATTAAAAAAGTTCATTATTAAATGAATTTATTTACATTTTTTGATGTAAAACTTGTCCTCTACCTCATTAAATCTCATAAGCTGTTGTATGAGTTGGACTTTTATTGATCGGACGACCGGAGATATCTCGAATTCTCTCTGCCTTGCGGGATTTTACTCACACTCGCTTCGGACAAAAACGGCTGATGAAACCTGAGGCGGAGACTTCGTAGATATAGGAACCGAAGAGACATTTACCGCCCGAGGATCGGTGATTCTTTGACAAATGCTTAAGTAGAAGCTCTCCCCACAAAAAAAGGGCCGGGATCACCGGCCCTTTACTGCGCTGGGAGGTATTACCGCTGCGTCAACTGCTCATCGAACTGCTGAGCTTTGTTGATCAGAGACATCAGCTCGATCACCTCGCTCGACTCGCTCTCGACCGCGATCCCCTTGACCACGTCCATAACATCCGCCAAACTCGATTCCTTAGCCCAGTAGGACTTGCGCAGGATCTCGGCGAACTCCGCCGCCGCCGCCGCCAGCTTGAGATCATCCGAGGCTCGGCTGAACGTTGAAGCGAACCCGCCGGTGTTAACGGCCTTTGCCACTTCGGTCACCCTGTCGGAATCCGGGTCCTTGTAGCGCACGTAGACGGTACCGATGCGGTCGACCGGCCGCTCCGCATGCTGGAGCTTCACCTCGTACAGCGCCGTGACCTCGTGCCCGCTGCCGATTTCACCGCCGTCCTCCTTGTCGTCACGGAATTTGTTGTCGGCTACGTCGCGATTCTCATACCCGAGCAGGCGATAAGAACGCACCGCCCGCGGATCGAAATCGACCTGAATCTTCACGTCGCGGGCGATCACCTGCAGCGTCCCGGTCAGGTTGTCGACGAAAATGCCGCGAGCTTCCTGGAGATTATCCACGTAGGCGTAAAAACCGTTCCCTTTGTTGCCGAGCTTCTCCATGAGAACGTCGTTGTAGTTGCCCATGCCGAATCCGACCGTGGTGAGAGTAATACCTTTGTCGGCGTACATTTTAATCATCTTCAAAATATCGTCCGGGCCGGTCTGGCCGACATTGGCCACGCCGTCGGAGCAGAGGATCACACGGTTGATATACCCCTGCCGGAACATACGGTCGGCCATATTATAACCGAGCCGAATTCCCTCTTCGGCGTTGGTGGAGCCGCCGCTGTGCATCATCTCAATGGCGTTAATGATCAGATTTCTTTCATGAAGCGAAGTCGGCGGCAGCCATTCCATACCATTCGAACCATAAACCACGATCCCGACCTTATCCTCGTAAGTGAGTTCATCGACCAGCAAACGCAGCGCCTTACGAACAAGACCGAGACGGTCTTCCCGAGCCATCGAGCCGGAGATATCGACCACGAACACGAGATTAGCCGGCTTGCGGTTTTCCGGACGGACCTCTCGCCCTTTGATGCCGATCTTCACCAGGCTGCAATTCTGCCCGAAACGGCTGGGAGCGCCTTCGATATTGACCGAGAAAGCTTCTTCTTCCGGAGAATCGTAGTTGTAATCGAAATGATTGACGAACTCTTCGGTGCGCACGGCATCCTTGTCCGGCAGCGCCCCGCGTTCGAGATAGGAGCGGGCGAGGACATAAGAGGCATCATCGACGTCGATAGCGAAAGTCGAAAGGTGGTCGTCCTCGGTGT
Source organism: Candidatus Zixiibacteriota bacterium (assembly GCA_035380245.1). Lineage (NCBI taxonomy): Bacteria > Pseudomonadati > Candidatus Zixiibacteriota > Candidatus Zixiibacteriota bacterium. The sequence goes on from DAOSXA010000001.1 coordinate 739,372, forward strand.
CGACGAACGGATTTACGCCGTAGTTCTCGAAGAACATGGCATCGAACGGCTTGCCGTTGACGATCGCGTTGCCGCCGTGGGCCGGCGGATAGGGCTGCGGTGAAGGGGCACATTGCGGACTTGCGACAGCACTATAGTTGATTCCTCCAAGAGGATCACCGACGGGCACGGCTACTCCGTTAGTCACCTCACCGGCGCGGCCGCCACGAATGAATGTTTCCTTGTCTTTCTTATTCTCCTCCACCTTCCCGGATGTCTCCAGCAGTTCATCGACCGAAGTCACCGGCTGTATCTTGATGGCGTCCGCGGTAATCACGACTTGATTGGAAACCTGAAATTTGTCAATCATGTCCTGATCGCAGACCACCTTGATCGTCTTGCCGATATCGCCGATCTTCTTCTCCAAAACGGCATTGACCTCGATAGCGGAATCAGCCACAATTCTTATATCCGAGATTTCAAGGGTATTATGATCCAGGTTGGAAATCCGCAAGGTGTGAATGCCCGGGGGGACACGTTTAATCAGATAAGTTCCATCTATCCCGGTCATGGCGCCATACTTCGTACCGAGCACTAGAACGGAAGCACCGATAATCGGATCGCCGGTATCTTTGTCGGTTATTTTACCCTTGATCTGTCCGGTATCGGCGGCCTGGATAATCATGGCGACGGCTGTCGTGAGAAACATGAGGGTGAGGACGGTGAGAACTTTACGGGGACGCATAGCGAACCTCCTTTCAAAAGGCTGCCGGCCGAAAGTGCCGTATCGGACGCGGCGTCAATCTCTGGTTTGTTCCTTTTGAGGGGGTTACACGGTAATAACGAATTTCTTCCCGATTTTGTTGAACGAAACGAATTCTAGATCGAATAATGAACATTTGCCGTTTTCGTTCGTCTTCTGTATCAGAACAGACAAAGCACTGCGGCCGGAGACATCCGGTCGGCGCTCGGTTTTCCCGCCAGGATTCCATCCGAGCTTCAGTGTCGATTTTCGATACGCATCGATTCAAAAAACCGCCCAGAATTATTCTCTTCTCACCGGTTTTTATACCGCCAACGGTGAGGTACGCCCTGACCGGTACGAGACCGGCACCCGTTGCATCAGACTATCCGTGCGCAGGGTATCGCCTGCGTAGTCCGAGGGTTTGTCTATCGAGTGGATCGCGACAGTCTTCGATCGCTCCGGGTGTCGAACCGAATGGTGAATTACGACCTGCAGTACATAGGTGAGCAAACCTTGAATAACAGAGAGTAAACCGACAAACTATAAGGAGGCTTATCGACCAAAGAATTACCCCCTCCCCCACCTCATCATCGCCCGCCGCAAAACGAACCAGGAATATATTCGTGCCTGATAAAGACCCTAAAACGGAGAAGATATGATGAGACCCAGACTTATCAATACCACCGGCCTTTTGATAGGACTGCTCTTGCTGCTTGCGGCTGTTGCCGGAGCAACGACCGTATCCGGTGAGAAGGCCGTAATAAAAACCAGGAGCTTCAGTCTTCCGGCTCAAGTCGGTGAGATGCCGCTGACAGCTATGAAAACCGGCGCTGAACCCACCGACAAAATTTACACTTCAACTCTTCAGGGAGGCGACGACATTGCCTCCGCCACCACCATCCCCGGTTTCCCGTTCGTCGACACCGGCACGACGGTCGGGTATACCGACGACTATCAGGAAATCTGTCCGCCCCAGAACACAGCCAGCACGGCAGCCGATGTCGTCTATTCCTACACGCCGACCGAGGACCTGGTGGTTGATTTTATCACCTGTGAGTCCGAATACATGACCTACATCTGGATCTACCAGGATGACGAGACTACGCTCTGGGACTGCAACCAGTTCGACAACAATTGCTCACTACCACGCTCAGCTCTCTACGACGTAACCATTCCGGCCGGTCACACCTATTATTTCGTGATCGACGGTCGCGCTGAACAGGAAGGAACTTATGTAGTCGAGATGGACGCCCGCGAACCGGTCATTACGCTGAACGAACATCCGGCTCTGGGCGACGGCGGCAACGATAATCTCGTGCTGGCGTTCTCCTATACCGGGCAGGACGACACCGCCCTCTACTGGCAGGGCTCCGACGACGACGGCGGCAGCTTTTCCAGCGCCGTGTACTTGAGCGGTTTATGGGATTATCCCACCATCAAGTACTGGGGGGAGGATACGATGTTCTACGGCACTCATCTCGAAATCGGTTCCGGCAACACCAATCTTGTTCATGTCAAGAATCCAATCGATCCGAGCGGCTCTTACGATTTCAGTTACTGGAACTGGACTCAATACGGTGTCGACGATCAACGCATGGTCGATATCGGAGTAAACAACAATTATCCGCTGGTGCATTTCCCCGACTCCGGCCGTTTCGGCGTGATCTCTATGGTCAACAGCTATGCCCCGGGAGGAATCACCGACGGCCCGATGCTTTTCTACCCCAAGGACACCACAGCCGGTCCCGGTTGGGCAACGTTGAGTTTCATCGATTCGATCGGAGATTATTCCACCAATGGCTGCGCCACCACTAAAACCGACATCGATCCGCAGACCGGCCGTTCCTATTCTCTCTACGACTGGTATCATCCTGCCGACACCTCCTGGAATCTCCTGATCTGGCAATTCCCGTTCTACAACTCGGCCGATCCCGACGGGATTGAGGGAATGTGGTCATACAGCGCGGGCGATCCGGGTGAAAATCTGGTCAATCCGGCGGTGGCCGCCTATAACGGAAACGTACTCATTCTGGCCGAATACTACAGCACCACTTCCGGCGTCGAATCCGACCATGACATTATCTGCCTGCACGCCTCCGACAGCAGCGTGGCCGGTCTGGTCTCATCGGATGTAATTGTCACCGACGGTGATGAACGTTACCCTGAGATAGCTCATGTCTTCGGTAACACTTTCATTGCCGTTTTCTGGCGCGGTGACTCCTTGTTCTCGGTAACGACCGAAGATGCGGGTGTTACCTGGGAAGAACCGACGCCGGTCGTGGGGCCCAATGTCGACCTGTTTCCACAGGAATATTATGTTGTCGGTGAATACCGCAGCTTCGATCTGGTCGACAAAGGCCGCAAGCTGATCTGGTCCTATCAGCAGTACAAAGACCCCGACAGTACTATCCTGATCAACTGGATGGACCTCGCGGCGCCGGTTCCGGACGCCGACGACGATGGAGTACCGGACGAAATCGACAACTGTCCGACCATTGCCAACCCGGGACAGGAAGACCTCGATCTGGACAATGTCGGTGATGTCTGTGACAACTGCCCGTCTCACTCCAATCTCGATCAGACCAACTCCGACGGCGACTCGTACGGCGATGCCTGCGATAACTGCATTACCGTCGACAACGAGGACCAGGCCGACTACAACAGCGACGGCATCGGCGATGCCTGCTGCTGTATCACCCGTGGTGACATCAACGATGACGGCGGCACTCTGATTACGATCGAAGACCTGATCTACCTGGTCTCCTACATGTTCCAGGGTGGTCCGGCTCCGATGTGCGCCGAGGCGGCTGATATCAACAACGACGGCAATCCCCTGTACACCATCGAGGACCTTGTTTACCTCGTGGCTTATATGTTCCAGGGCGGCACGGCTCCTGACGCCTGTGTCTATTAGTAACTAGCTGAACCGCCTTCCCAGGCGGACTGCGCGTAACGTCCCGACCGATGGTCGGGGCGTTTTTTTGTAGCAGACAATCCTTAAAAAACGAATCGGCGCAAAAACTGCTTTTTTCGGATTCTGCTTGCTGGAGAGTAACTTAGCCTGATTACAAAAGGTGTTGAGAGTCATTAGTTGTCTTAACAGTATTCTTACATCTTCCAAAGTCGTTGACAAACAACACTTTTCTGTTATATTAGCGAGTGTACATACATATTTAGAGCCGCCAAAGATACAACTTTTTTGGAGGCAATCTCAACGCCACCGATCCCAGCCCCAAAAAACCCCCCGGGTAGGATTATGTTGCGTTTGGATTGTCCGCAAATTAACAGATTAGAGAATGGAGAAAACCATGAGAATTGAGCGCTCAGTAGTTCTCTTGGCCATCCTGGCTTTGTTGATCTCCGCAATCGGAGTCAGCGCCGGCACTCCCCCCTCAGGTCGTGCCACCGCCCAGGAAATCAAAGACACGCCTCGGACCATTTCGGTTCGTGCTCAGGACTGGGATTTTAGCGCCCCGGTTCCGCAAAATGACATTCCTGACAAGTTCGTTACTTCCACCCTTCAGGGTGGTGACGACATCTCAACAGCTACGGTGATTCCGGGCTTTCCGTTCATCGATACCGGCACGACAGTCGGTTATACCGATGATTATCAGGAAGTTTGCCCGACTCAGAACGCTACCAGCACCGCCGCCGATGTCGTTTATCAGTACACTCCGGCCGTTGATCTGGTGGTCGATTTCATTACCTGTGAATCCGATTACATGACCTACATCTGGATCTACCAGGATGACGAGACGACGCTCTGGGACTGCAACCAGTTCGACAACACCTGCTCACTACCGCGCTCAGCTCTCTACGACGTAACCATTCCGGCCGGTCATACTTATTATTTCGTGATTGACGGCCGTGAATCTCAGGAAGGTACCTATGTAGTCGAGATGGATGCCCGTGAACCGGTCATCCCGATTAGTATCTCCCCGGCCATTGCCAGCAGCGGCACCGATAATCTCGTCCTCGGTTTCAAATACACCGGTCAGGACGACACCGCCCTTTACTGGCAGGGTTCGATCGACAACGGCGACACCTGGGGCGGCGCTATTTATTACTCCGGTGTACGTCTCTTCGGTTCCGTTGAATACTGGGGTGAGGACACTTTGTTCTACGCTACCGAAGTGCTGTCCGGTTCAGGTAATACCTACCGTATGTTCGTCTCGAATCCGGGCGACATGAGCACGGTTTCCGGTACTTATTGGAACTGGAGTCAGTATGGTTTGACCGACGCGAAAATGGCCGATATTGCCTGTGATAACAACTACCCTTATTTTTACTTCCCGGATGAAAGCAAGTTCGGGGTAATCTCCATGGTTAACAGCTACACCCCCAGTAGCTATGTCGACATCCCCATGTTGCTGTATCCATTCGACACTACTGCCGGTTCCGGCTGGGCTACCATCAGTTGGTATGACACGCTTAACGGAAGCCAGGCCGACGGCTGTCAAATGACCCGCGCCGACATCGACAATGAGACCGGTCGTTCCTACGCCGTGTACGACTGGTACGACCCGACCGACACCGTCTGGAAGATCTTCTGCCGTATGGACCCGTTCTATAACTCACAGGATCCCGACAGCATCGAGGCCGGCTTCCTGCTCAGCCCCGGTGTGGAGAACGGCGATAACGTTCAGCACCCGGCTGTTGACGCCAATGGTGGTAATGTTCTTATCGTCAGTGAATACTGGTCAACCAGCACCGGAACACCTTCCGACTTCGACCTGGTTTGTTTCCACGCCTCCGATTCGGGTCTTGGCAATCTGGTTACATCGACGGTCATAGCCACCGAGGGCGATGAAATGTATCCCGATGTTGCCTGGGTTTATGGTGAAACATTTATCGTAGCCTTCACTCGCGGTGACTCGTTGTTCTCGATCATAACCGAGGACGGCGGCGCTACCTGGGGTACCGAAGAAGTTATCGCCGGACCGAACGTAGGTACTTTCGGTTCTGATTACTTCGTGCATGGAGCACTTCGCAGTATCGATGTTTCCGAATTCGGTAATATAGTGGCCTGGGAATACCAGACCTATAAAGATCCGGACAGCTCCATCTATCTCAACTATACCACACTGACGGCTCCGCTGCCCGATGCTGATGAAGACGGTATTCCGGATGAAACCGACAACTGTCCGACCATTGCCAACCCGGGACAGGAAGACCTCGATCTGGACAATGTCGGTGATGTCTGTGACAACTGCCCGTCTCACTCCAATCTCGATCAGACCAACTCCGACGGCGACTCGTACGGCGATGCCTGCGATAACTGCATTACCGTCGACAACGAGGACCAGGCCGACTACAACAGCGACGGCATCGGCGATGCCTGCTGCTGTATCACCCGTGGTGACATCAACGATGACGGCGGCACTCTGATTACGATCGAAGACCTGATCTACCTGGTCTCCTACATGTTCCAGGGTGGTCCGGCTCCGATGTGCGCCGAGGCGGCTGATATCAACAACGACGGCAATCCCCTGTACACCATCGAGGACCTCGTTTACCTCGTGGCTTACATGTTCCAGGGCGGCCCCGCTTTGGACATCTGTACCTATTAAGCACCGTCGTTATATCCAATCGAAAAGGCCACTCTCTATCGAGAGTGGCCTTTCTTATTTGTCAAACACCTATTAAAAAAACGGTCGGACGATTCTCCATCCGACCGTTTACATTGTCCTTCGTCGGGCGGCGCTATTTCGAGGCGCTCCCTACATTTTTCATTTCTTTTGCACGCTTGGCGATTTCCGTCACCGCCTCCACTGCATGATCGATATGTTCCTCAGTGTTAAAAGCTCCTATTGAGAAACGTGTTCCGCCGTGGATTTTCATGGTGCCGAGTTGCTGATGCACCAATGGCGCACAATGCAAACCGGTACGGGTGGCGATATTGAAATCTACGTCGAGCATGATGCCGACATCACCGGCCTCGAGACCGTCGACATTGATCGTAACGGTAGACAGATGGTTATCCATACTGTCACAGCAATAAACCGTAACTCCCTCAACTTCCTTCAACTCACGGACAAGTTTAGAGGCGAGACGATGTTCTTCTGCGAAAATTCTCTCGGTGCCGCCGTATTCATTGATCCAATCCTGGGCGGCCCAGAGCGAGGCAACGCCGACCATGTTGGGCGTGCCGTATTCGAGCCGATAAGGATATTCATCGAGATGGTACGGATATGCACTGCGTACTCCGGTGCCCCCGGCGCGAGTATGACGCAACTCGACACCGTTGCGCACCACTACACCGCCGATGCCGGTACAACCCAGCAACGACTTGTGCCCGGTGAACGCCAGTACATCGATGTTCATCTCACGCATGTTGATCGGTACTACCCCGGCTGTCTGGGAAGCGTCAACGGCAAACCGTACACCAAGCTCCCTGCAGATATAACCGATCTCAGCAACCGGTTGAATCGTCCCGATCACATTAGAGCCGTGATTAACGATAACCAGTTTCGTGTTGGGTCGAATAGCTTTCTTGATCTCATCCGGTTCGACAAAGCCATCACTGTTGAACGGAACGAAAGTCGCTTCGACACCGCGGTCGCGGACAAGATGATTGATCGGTCTGATTACGGAATTATGTTCGACATTGGTGGCCACGACATGGTCACCGGTTGTGAGGGATCCCTGAATGATCAGGTTGAGGGCATCGGTAGCGTTGTAACCAAAACAACATCTTTCGGGGGTGGCTTCATCACCGCCGAAAAAGCGCGTGAGCCGTCCCCTCAGATCCTCCAAAATGTTCCCGGCCTCGATTGCCTTGTCAAAGCCGCTCCGTCCGGGATTCACACCGCATGACCGGTAGAATTCCACCATGAACTCGTAGACTTTGGCAGGTTTGGGCCAGGAGGTCGCCGCGTTGTCCAGATAGATCAGGTCTTCCACAAGCGATCTCCGATTATAAGATAAATGTGTCTCTCTTCATTCTCAATGCTCCGGACGCTGATACGAGAGATCAGCACCCGGTGCCAATATAACAAAAAACCGCCGTGAAACAAACGCCTTATGGGACTCTCTTTTATTAGACCGGTCAGATCCATTGTCTGAGGAAATTGCACGGCTTTCTCCCCGGATTTAACAGAAAGAGTGTCACCAATAATAATAGCGGGAAAACGAAAGATCAGACGTTCTCGAGGAAGTTCAGATATTGGCCGGCCCACATCTCACGCCGATGGTGGTTGATGATATGCAGGCGATACTTCGCGCCGAGCTGGTCGGTTTCGATCTCACCGGAGTACATTTTCAGAACCAATTGCGCCAGCTCTTCGGGCGACTCGGAGGCATAAGTAAGGGCGCCGCCGGCCAGACGCAATTCATCGATTGCCTCACCGCGACGAGAACCGAACACGATCGGTCGCCCCGAAGCCATATACTCGAACATCTTCGACGGGAAAGCCATCTTGGCCACGTTGACTTCTTTGAGGCTCTCGATCAGAACATCGGCCGCCTTCAGAAAATAGGGAATCGTTTCCAGTGGTTGAAGTCCGATGAAACTGACGTTCTTGAGACCGTATTCGGATACCATCTGCTGGAGCGCTTCACGCTTCTGACCGTCACCTATAAAGGCGAAATGGATATTAGGCTGATCCACCAACTGCCGAGCAGCTTCGATAACCGTCTCCAGAGGACGCACCCAACCGAGCGTACCGGAATAAAGGACGAGAAATTTCTCTTCCCAGCCAAAACGACGGCGGATACCGTTGGAGTCGGAATCGATAAACTCTTTACCGACGCCCGACTTAATCGTGGCGATATTAGCGCGGGAGATTCCCACTACTTCATCCATGTAGCGCGAGATGCCGTCTGTTACCGAAACGATCCGGTCTGCTTTACGGTAGAGTTTATGCATGACCCAACGGATCATTCGGGTAAATATCGAGCCTTTCAGATTGCCGAAATCTTCACCCGACTCCGGCTGTAAATCACGGACTTCGATCACGAACTTGCAACGACGGATTTTACTCAGCATCCAGCCGATCACCGGAGACGTCACCGGCGGTGTGGAAGCCAGCACCAGGTCGAATTGCTGCTTCAGCTTGAATTGGTTGATCAATACCGAAACAAGGAAGGTAATAAAACCTACCATACGTTTGGTTGGCTGGCTGTTCGCGGCCGGAAGAACCCAACTGCGGTAGACCTTAATGCCGTCCATTTCCTCGGCATAGAAAAACTTGCCTCGATACTTCTCCGGAACGATGCCATCCGGATAGTTCGGGATAGCCGTCATGACGGACACATCGATACCGTTCTGCACGAAGTATCGTGCAAATTCAAATAAACGGCGTACCGCCCCTCTCTCAGGCGGAAAATGCTGAGTAATAATAAGAACTTTCATAATTTACCGACTCAAAACTACCGGTTTTGTGCATAAATTGCAAGCGGTTTTATACGGAACACAACACCATGCACGGCAAACGATTTAAGCCCGGTAAAGTGCTTGACTGATTTTCATCATTGTCATAACTTCACGATGAATCGGGTTGCGTTTCACTATTTTCGCCCGATGGAAAAAAGGTGGTTCAACTTAAAAAACGGGGCTGTATAACGGACAAGCCAATGAGAAGGGTGGATGTATGAGAAAACTGGGTATTTTAGGTATTCTACTGGCCTTGGCCTGCCTGATGTTAACCGGCATGGTCTTCTCCGAGGAAGCCAAACAAGCCGAGAAAAAAGAAACTCCCAAACACGAGTACGTAGGCGCCGGTAAGTGTAAACTGTGCCACAAAGCTCAGTATGAAAGCTGGGCCGAGACCGGTCACGCCAAGGCGTTTGAGAAACTCTCCGCCGAAGACCAGAAAAAACCGGAATGCGTAAAATGCCACATGACCGGCGTAATGGCCGACGGTACTGTCATCAACAACGTCGAATGTGAGGCTTGTCACGGTCCGGGCAGCGACTTCAAATCACCCAAAATCATGAACAAGAGCAAATGGGCCGCTGATCCTGAGACATACAAAGGTATGGCTATCGAAGCCGGTTTGATTTATCCGAAAGAAGAAAACTGTGTTCGCTGCCATACCAAGGAAGGCAATCCGCATTTCGTGCCGTTCGATTTTGCTAAGCGCAAAACCCAGGTTCATGTGATGAACACCGAGGAAGGCAAATAAGCCTTTTTTTCCGATACCGTTGAAGAAGGCGACTTTCAGGTCGCCTTTTTTTATTTATTCGGAACCGTTGCCGAGGAGAGTAAAAGTTCGCACCGAGACCCATTTACTTTCCGGGAGGGCGGTGATGAGATCGATCGTTTTGACCTCGAACGATTCGGTTGGAAGGTAGTCGACAATCTTGTCTTTGACGAACATAATTCGATGATGTGAAATCTCACGAGCGACCGTTACATGCGGTCTATAGTCGGAAAACGGAACCGCCAGACCGAGTCGGGAATAAAGTCGATAGTATAATTGCGACAGGCGCTCGGAAGTTTTTACTTCCCAGTAAATAACCGGTGCCGTCGGATAAAAATCTCCGATCGAATCCAGATCAAGATGAAATCTCGTTTCCAGAGTCAGTTCGGAGCCGAGCGCTGCCACCAGTTCTTCTAGCGTTCGTTGTGATTCAAAGGGAAAAACAACCGTAATGTGGGGATTTACCAGGTTATAAAGGGGATCGTATTTCTCGCGTAAATGAGCAATCATTCCTTCCAGTTCCGTCGGCAGGAAAATCACCAGTGCGAACTTATGGTGACGTCGTTCGTTAAAATGGTTGAACATCACAACCAATTATCCTATCGGTAAAATACTATTTCGACCCGACGATTCTGAGCTCGTCCGGCTGCGGTTTGATTGGAAGCCACGAAATCCACTTCACCCTTGCCAAACACTTTGATACGATCCGTTTCCACGCCCAGCGAGACGAGATAGTCACGTACGCGACGCGCCCGTTTCTCGGAAAGCTGCTTGTTGGCCGTGGCCGTTCCGATGTTGTCGGTGTAGCCGCTGATTTCAAGTTTCACGTCGGATACAAAGACGAGCAAGCGAGCCAGTTCTTTCAGTCGTTCACGATTATGGGGATCGACTTCGAACGAACCGGGTACGTAGTCGATATTCAACACCATCGGTTTGTCCAGCATCGACAGATCGATACAGCCGTTGTGATCGACCTTGATTCCAAAAAGACTGTTCGGACAGTCATCGAGACCGTCCGGAACACCGTCACCGTCCGAGTCGAGCGGACATCCGGAGGCGTCCACCGCCGCACCGACCGGGTTAAACGGACAATTATCGCGGTAATCGGGAACACCGTCATAGTCGGAGTCGACCGGACAACCGTGAATATCAACGGCGCCGCGTGCTTTGAGGTCGGTTTGCGGGCAGTCATCGAGACCGTCCGGGATACCGTCCATATCAAGATCGATCGGACAGCCGCGCCGATCCACGATCACTCCGGCTCTGGTGTCGGGGCAGTCATCACGACCGTTGGGCACCCCGTCACCGTCGCTGTCGTCCTCGTCGACCTTAACCGGTTGCTCCCATGACACGGGACGAGCGGCCCAGTTAGTGGAGGAACGCCATTCGGATCGCCGACCGAACGAGAACGTCAGTGAAATCATGCTGCTCAGGATAGTCCGATGTCGACGGCTCTTGGTTTCCGGAGCAAACTCTACCCCGAGCCCGGTGAGATAGTCGTATTGGAAATTCCAGCCGAAATCGAAGCGGTTGGAGAGACGATATTTCAACTGTGCTTGTATTGAAGCCATTACTTCCGAAGCCTGATAATCCACCAGTTGTTCGCGGGTTCCCATTACACGAATCAACGTATCCGCTTCGGCATCTTTCACCTTCCATAACGCCAGACCGCCGCCGCCGGCCAGTCTCAGATTGAACTTGTTAACCGGATTGAACAAGAGGCGACCGACCGTCACGTATACCCGGGTGACTTTGTACACCCGGTCGGCGTGATTCTTGTCGATACCGAACTGCAACGATGAACCGTAAGTGGTATCGTTGTAGATGGAATTGAAACCTAGCCCCAGTTCCGCGGACCAATGATCGTCGATACGATAACCCAACATGAAGCCCATGTCGGACTGGTACGGGAAGAGGCCTTCGTCGCCGCCGTCGATTCTAATCACCCCGCCCTGAGCGCCGAGATAGAACCTGTGTTCCACGGCGCCGACCGAGGCAGAAAACAGCACAACGAGCAGAATGATAATAACTCGCTTCATTGTCCATAAGATTCGAGGCGCTCGAATGGAATGCAATAAAAACATCGCCGCTTAATACGGCTTGGTGATTTCGACACCGGTGTAATAATGTTTCAGGATACGATCATAAGACCAACCATCACGCGCCAGGCCGATAGCCCCGCACTGACACATCCCCACACCATGGCCGTAACCCCGACCGTTAAAAGTAACGGAGACCAGATTGCCCAGGGGATCACGCTCGATATCCACGTCGAATCGGCCGGAGGGAAGAATCAGATCCGGGTTGGAGGTCCGACCGATAACCCAGCGGATCCGGTCTTTCTGGAAACGGTAGACATCGTTATCGGTGCGAACCATGAGCTTCGCTACCCGGCCGCCGGGGGTACGCTCCATGATCTTGATATCGTTTACCTTACCGATTACCATGTCGCGACCGCGATCCGACGACAGATACTGCTCTAACCGTCCACGAAGTTGCTTTTCCGTGAAAACCTCTTTCCAGGTGTAATACTTGGACCAGGAACATGCCCCGCTGTCGGACACCGCCTTGAGATAGGGAATTTCTTTACGGTCCCAGACCGCTGAAATGGCGTCGGTCATCCCGCCACAGGTGGAATGATAATAAGCATCAATGAACTTACCCTCGTAAGTCATAACCTGCCCGGCGGTTTCATTGACAGCCCGGTCAACTAACCGGTTCTCCGCCTCGACACCATTGTATACCTGGTCGATAATGGTGTTTTTCAGGTCATACGGTTCGTTGGGGTATTGTTGCAGATGTGAAATCGTATAGGTCCGGGCGGCCACCGCCTGAGCCTTGATCGCCTCCAGTTCGCTTTCTTCACGCGGGCCGATCTCCGGCGGTACTACGCCATAGAGGTAATCTTCCACATAGAGCACGTTGATAACCTTAACATTCTGCCCGGCGGGGAGTGTTTTGATCAAACCGCGATAACGCTCTTTGTCAAGACGAAGCAGATTCCCGGAACCACGCGGTATAAGATTGATTTCATCCTGTCTGGAAGCCAGTACCTGGCCACGGTCGTTTTCCACATCGAGCCGGCCGCTGTAAACCGTAACTTTTACCGGGCGTGTCGAGTAATAAACCGATTGGACACCGTCCTGCAGACATTCCACCGCGAACTGGCCGTCACCGCTTATCGTGGCATTCGGCTGGGAATCCTCCAGAAGAACTCGCACGAACGGAACACGGATATAAGTTCCCCCGGTCTCATCACGCAGGCCGGGAACGGTAGCACAGGAAAAAACCAGCACTATCAACAACAGGCCGGTTCCAAGGCGAGCCGTCCATTTAATCGGTTTGGCCAATTTTTCGATCATCACTTTCTTTTACGACTCCCTGTCTCCGACGGAGGTTGTACGAAATGGCCCAGCACCGGTGAGCGTGTCGGTCCACCCGGTAGTCGAGTCGGCTCTGATCGCAAACAACTCTCCCCCAGTAGTGCAAAACACGCGGCCTCAACCAGGTCTCCGTCAATTCCCAAGCTGTCTATTTTCTCTACCTGCAAGTCCGGCAAGTGATATTGAAGTCTTTTGACAAAGAATCTGTTGTTCCGCCCGCCTCCGGTCAAATACAATTTGTCGAGGAATAGATCCTTCTTCACCAGCGGCCAGACGGCTGAAGCGATACTCAGGGTGGTCAATTCCGCCGCTGTACGCATTATATCATACCGGCTGAGTTTGAGTCGTTTCCCCTGGTTGACGATCGTTCGTGCCAGTTCCAGACCGAACTGCTCACGACCGGTAGAACGCTCCCGCGCCGAATAAAACGATTGCCCCAGCAACAGCGCCAATAATCGTTGCGATAGTTTACCCCGCTCAGCCAGTCGGCCGCCTCGGTCGAAAGGCTGATCGAACAACATTTGGGCCAGTAAATCCAGCAGGGCGTTACCGGGTCCACAGTCGGCCGCTTTGAGCTTAATTTTCCCTCCGGGGGATTCGGGAAAATAAAAGAAATTAGACATACCGCCAATGTTGACGATCAGTCGCGGTTCCGTCTTAGAGCTAAACAATCGTCCCATCGCGGCTGTGGTAATCGGTGCTCCCTCACCCCCGGCGGCGATATCCGCCTGGCGGAAATCACCGACCACCGGCAGACCGGTCCGGGCGGCGATCATATCCAGTGAGCCGATTTGGAGTGAACCGCGAAACAGCCGACCCAAATAGTTACCTCCGGTCGGAAGGTGTCGCACCGTTTGACCGTGCGAGGCTATAAGATGAACCGTGGTTCCCTTGCCGGCCAGTCGCTTGATGAATCCTGCTGCGGCGCGACCGATAAAATCCCCAAGGTAGTTGTCCAGATATACCAGTTCATCCAGAGCGACATTCTTGCCGTCGGCAATGCGATGAATCATCCGCCGCAACTCAGACGGAAATTTCCGTTTAGTCCCGGCAATGAAACTGATACGGCGCCGGTCAATCGCCATGGCTGCCAGATCTAAACCGTCAGCCGATGTCCCTGAATTCAGGCCGACGACGTTGAGTCGTTTCCTGTCTGTGAGTCTGGTCGGCAACATGGCGATTATTAACTAGCGAATAACCGTACTGTCCAGCTTCAACTTGACCGATGCCACTCTTTCCAGAGAGCGCTTAATCCGCTCGACAGGGATTTCCCCATGACGAACGGCATTCTCGAAGAAATCGAATGCCTCCATAGATGCTTCATGATTAGGTCCGAACAGCAACATATCATGCCCGGCCATGAACGCCTTGACTGCTCGTTCACCATACGGTCCAAGACCGGCAGCCCCTTTCATAGTCAGGTCATCGGTGATGAGCGGACCATCGAAAGCGAGTTGATCGCGCAGAAGCGTTTGAATCATCTCACCGTTGGCGGTGGCTATTTCATCACCGAATCCGTCGATACGAACATGCGTACTCATGACCAGGTCGGCTCCGGCTTCAAGCCCGGCCTGGAACGGAAGCATCTCCCGTTGTTGCCAGATCAACTCGTCGTAGGAAGCTTCGGCGATCCCCAGATGAGGATCGATCTCCGCCGCCCCCAGACCCGGGAAATGTTTGAGACAAGATATCAATCCGGCAATACGGGACAGTTGTACGGCCTTGCGAACGAATGGCTCCACTTTCTCCGGGCTGTCGGCAAAAGTGCGCCCCTGGAGACAGTTATTGTTCGGGTTAAACCCGATATCAGCCACCGGCGCCAGGTTAAGATTAAAACCAAGCGATTCGAGATATACCGCTGAGCGACGGTAATCCTCTTCAAACTTTTCCAGTCCCAGGCTGTTGCCGTATTCCGATGCTGCCTGAATCTGAGCCGGAGCACCTTTGATACGGCTGACACGGCCGCCTTCCTGGTCAATCGCAATGAACGGCGACCGGGCTCCCTGGAGAGCCTCCCGGATCTGTTCGATGTTTTCGCGTACCAGTTGCAGGCTGGAACAGCTTTCACCGAATAAGATAACGCCCCCAATCCTCTCCTCAGCCAGAAAATTCAGCAAGTCCACCGGTGGCTGCTCACCGGCGAAACCAACCACAAAGAGCTGGCCAAGTCGCGAAATCAGGTCATTCAAAGTATCCCCTCCGCTGTATGGAGTTATTTCCTCTTACTACATTACACATACCAGATTCCTTCCCTCGTCCTTCGCTCTGTAGAGAGCCTTGTCGGCGATTGAGATCAGCTCCTCATGTGACTTGCCGTTCTCGGGATATGAACTGACACCGACAGAGACGGTGATATGCACCGGTTCTTTGGCTCCCAGATCAATACCGGCGGCTTCAACCTGAGCTCGGATGCGCTCGCCAATCTGGGTTGCCTCAGCCAGGGGTGTTTGCGGTAGAATAATCACAAACTCTTCACCGCCATAGCGGGCGAATATATCTACATCACGAATACACTGTTTAATAATCCCGGACAAGGTAGACAGAACTTTATTACCGTGTTCATGACCGAACGTATCGTTCAGACGTTTGAACCAGTCGATATCCACCATTACCAATGACAACGGCAGGTCGTAACGAACGGCACGCCGCTGTTCTTCTTCAAGCTTTTGTACGAAATAACGGTAGTTGTACGCCTGCGTCAATTCATCAATGATAGTGAGTTCCTCGGTCTTACGATGCAGTTCGGCGTTGTCCAGAGCCAACGCTGCCGATCGCGCTACCACCGAAAGAAGCTGCACATCCTTGTCGCCGAAGGCATCGATTTCATCAGACTCCGTCGTAAGCACACCCTTAATAGCTCCGTGTGTAACCAGCGGGACAATCATCACGGAACGCGCCGTTTCTGAAAGCGGCTTGTAATCGTTGCGCTGACGAACATCCTTGAGACGCACCGATTCACCCAGCTCGCAGATCTTGGCAACCAGTCCCATGCCCTCCTCCGGTACTCGTTTGAGTTGGAAGTTCGGGCGGTTCCCCTGGGCTCTGATCCGATATATACAGTCCTTCCCCTTGTCATGGATGATCATGCTGTAACACTCATATTCCAGCACGTCTCCCATGATCCGGGCTACTTCTTTGACAACACCGTTGGCATCAAGAATCGAGGCAAGAATACGGGTGTTTTCATAAATCATCTCGATTAAAGCCTGAGATTTTTCCAACTCAGACGTTCGCATGTTCAAGGTGTTGAACAGCTTCAGGAGTCGTTTCTCGGACCGACGCATATAATCCGAGGCATAATGAATAGTCAGAAAACTTACGACCATGAGCCCGACGCGAAGAGCGACATCAAACGAAAGCGACATATTCAGATCGGGGAAAATTACCGCAATATAGGCTCCGCAGACCAGCAAAGTTACGACCGAGGCGAACCAAAGGGTAAGCACATAAGCGGCAATAGCTATAGTCAGATAAAACAACAGGAAAAAGGATGATTGATAGCCGCCGGTATAAAGGATAATTGTCGGGATGAGCAGAAGATCGTATATGACCGAGGAAAGATATGCCAGCTTGATATCGAAATGTCCCTTCATCGCCCAGTAGAAAAAACCAAGATGTAGCACGAACGTCCCCAGCGCGGCATAAAAGAAAATCCTCCCATTTTCCTCATAATTACCTACCAGAGTAAACCAGGCAATCCCTACCAGCACGATTATTCGCGCCAGCAGATAGATCGTATCAATCCTCGGCAGGAGAGTTTTATGGCGATCTAAAAAGAGTTTCATTAAAACGTTCCCATGCTACTTCTCTTTTTATCGGCTGATACTTGAGTTTGTTTATTGTACCCAAACGATTTACAGAAATAGCTCATGCGAGTGAGGTTGCCAGATACAAATTATGAATGTTTCAGGCTGATTTAGAATCGGCCTACCTCAGTTCCGATATCTATATATGTTCCCCAATTGTCCGCATACTTTCCTGTCCGACAATAACATAGCAGACTCAATCACTTGCTGTTGTACCGCCTCTGGCCGGATCCGTCGAATCATTTAATTCTACAATCAGTTGAGAGTCTTGCCGACGTTGGAGATTGCAGGCACCAAACTAAAAGCTCTTTTTTCATTGGCATCATGGTTGGCTCATCGTATTATTCCGGTAACTTAGGACAAGTCAACACGTATCTGTCATTAGGAGGACTCTAAGTTGCCTTACACCGCTCACCATTTTCGCTCAACCGGTCTTGTCATTATTGGGATCATGATTCTGCTGCTCACCGGAGCAGCCGGAGCAGCGGTATTCGAACACGGCGACGAAGTCCACATTACTAATCTCCATCGGATCGAGGGAGACTTATACGCTTCCGGCAACACTGTCACGGTCGACGGTTACATCGGCGGTGATTTCTGTTGTTTCTCCAACACCGTCAACTCCAACGGAGAAGTAGCGGCGTCGGAGAACATCTGCGCTTATAATTACCGTCAGGGAGGCCGGGTCGATGGCTCTCTGCGGGCATTTGCTTATCAAGCTGAGATCGAGGGATACATTGGTCGTTCGCTGCTTCTGGTCGGTTTTGAAACTCGCGTCGGCAGCCGCGCAGTTATTCGACGCGATTTAGTCGCTTCGGGATACAAATTCGATTTCGCCGGACGACTCATGGGCAACTTGAAGGCCGAGGCTGAAAATGTGCATATCACCGGCACGATTGATGGTGATGTCAAAGTCGAAGCGAAAAGACTGGTGATTGCACCACCGGCCGTCATCAAAGGCAACCTGACCTACACCTGCGAACATCAGATGGAAATCGACACCGCCGGGGGTGTAGTCGTGCTTGGCGACATCGTCTGGCAATTGCCCGGCAAAGAAGAAAAACTCGAAGAAGAATCTTCTCCAACAGCCGGCCTGAAAAATAGTTTGATTGAAATCTCCCGGATTCTGGCTTCTTTTCTGCTCGGCTTGATCATCATCTTCCTCTTCGGGCGCTATGCCGAAGAAACAACCAAACAACTTCGTACTCGTCCCACCATTGCCGTTGCAGTCGGTTTACTGACTGTGCTGGTTGGAATCCTCTCGCTTTTAGCGCTGTTCACCTCGTTGATGCTTTTAATCATCGGGCTGGTCATGCTGTCGGGAGAAATGGCTGTGATTGGCGCTATGCTGCTGGTCGTATCGATTCTTATGTTGCCAATATCCACTTTCGCCGGTCTTTTCTCCGGCGCGCTCTGCTACCTCGGCACAATCGCTTTCGCTCCGGTATTGGGTTGCCTCCTGATGCGCCTGGCCAGAAAAGAACCATCCCCCATCGGAAAACTACCGCTCCTGCTGGGCCTGGTCGTGATTGCGTTGCTTAGCTGGATTCCGTACATCGGGACCGCCATCTACCTGATCTTCTCCGTTCTCGGGGCCGGAGGAATAGTGCTCGGCATTCGCCATTGTCGCCAGACCGTTACCTTACCGACAAACGAACCGCTCTCCAACCAGACCGATAACAACTCCTCCCCTGAATGATCGGGATTAAAGCAGAAAAAGAAGCAGTGCCGAATACGACACCGCTTCCATAGATTTAGTTACGGCTTAAAGAAAACTAGTATCCCAGCGCCAGCCCGTTTTCGCGCGGATCGGAAGCTCCCTCATAAAGGCCGTCACTCCGGATCATGATCGCCTGTACATCACCGAACGGCGTTCGTTCCTTGATAACGTGCCCCATTCCGATCAGACCCTGCTTGGTCTGAATGGAAAACTTGCCTTCCTCAAGGTAGACAATATCAGGCAGCCATTGATGATGGTAACGAGGTTGATCGACCGCTTCCTGCAGCGACATTCCAAAACGTTCGATGTTAATAATCGTCTGTGCCACCGTCGTGATGATCTTGGACCCACCCGGCGATCCCAATACCAGACAGGGCTTGCCGGAACGGAACACGATCGTCGGCGACATTGACGACAACATTCGCTTGCCCGGTTCGATTTTGTTCGCTTCGCCGCCGACCAGACCGAATACATTCGGTTCACCCGGTTTTATCGAGAAGTCATCCATCTCGTTGTTGAGCAGAAATCCGGCGCCGTCTACCACCAATTTAGAGCCGAACGTAGTGTTAATCGTGTAGGTCATGGAGACGATGTTGCCGTCGGCGTCAAGAATGCTGAAATGGGTGGTCTGGTCGGATTCACTGCCAAAGATACCGGGACGAACCTGATCCGATGGACGCGCCTGGGTGGAATCGATCAGTCTGCGACGGCTGTCAAGGTAGTTCTTGTCCAGCAGTTTGTCCGGTACCGTCCAAAACTCCGGATCACCTAAATGCTCCGACCGATCAGCGTAAGCCAGCTTGGCCGCCTCACAGAAAAGATGGATATACTCCGGAGAAGTAGCGGAGTATACCGAAAAATCATAAGGCTCAAGCAGTTTCAATATCTGTCCCAGACATATTCCACCCGATGACGGCGGCGGCATCGAGTACACTTTCAGCGGGCCGAAATCGAAGCTCAACGGCTCGCGCCACACCGGTTGATAACCGGTCAGATCCTCAGCAGAGATGATCCCGCCGTGCTCCTTCATGCAGTCAATGATCCTTTGAGCTGTCTCCCCGCTGTAGAAGCCATCGGGACCATCGGTTGCAATTGCCGATAGGGTATTGGCCAAATCGGTCTGAACAAGCCTGTCTCCAGCTTTAAGTATCCGACCTCCGGGGGCGAAGATTGCCGCAGTCGAAGTGAAAGTTGTGAGGCTATCTTGATAATCATCCAGGGAAGCCGCCAGATGATTATCCACAATCAATCCGGAATCAGCCAATTCCGCGGCCAGGGTAACCAGCTCTTCCCAGGTGCGACTTCCATACTCCTTCCAGAGAACATGCAAACCGGCGACCGTACCGGGCACACCGGCAGCTTTAGCCCCAAGTGTGGAAGCATTTGGAATCACATCCCCTTTAGGTGTCTGGTACATCTTTTCCGTAGCCGCAGCCGGGGCGGTCTCGCGGAAATCAAGCGCTCGAACTTGTCCCGATTCCGCCTCATAGACCAGCGCGAATCCCCCGCCGCCGATATTACCCGCTTCCGGGTAAGCCACCGCCAGGGCAAAGCCAACCGCTACGGCGGCATCGAAAGCGTTTCCACCTTGCTGCAGCACCTGAAGTCCGATACGTGTCGCCACCGGCGATGATGTCGCCACCACCCCGTTCTCATGAAGATGCGAAACGCCGACACCGGAGCATCCGAAAAAGGCAAAGGCGACCGTCGCCAGAACGGCGACGGTCACTATCGATGCTATTATGAGCTTGGAACTGAGATTGACTCTGTTACGGTCGTCTTTCGACAAGATAGATATGACCGTCCGGGAAAGTGACATTGAGCTGAATGCCTCCCTTCAAATCCTTGGCGGTAGTCTTGATCGGAACAGCGTTCTCGCCGTCGAACAAGTTGGTCAGTTTGACCTTGGCCGCTTTCATACCGGCCGCTTTGAGATCCGCCTTTATGATGACATCCTTGTTGCCGGACTCGAAACCATCGGACAGTTGTCCGGGCGGCGGCGCCACCACGAACAGAAGACTCTTCTTCTCGCCCACATGGAAGGAGATATCGACCGAAGGATCACTGCAATACAGATATGATACCACTCCGGTACTCTCCAGCACCGATTCGAGGAAAGCCAGTTTCTGATGGTTGCCGCCTGAGGCAATGTCGAAGCTGAACAGGAAAAGTTGTCCTTTGAAACGCGAGGAACAAACACCAACTACTTTGGAGCCGGCCTTACAAAGTTTCTTAACCTTCGACTCATCACCGGAGCGGATTGAACCGTAGACATTACAGGGGAATTCGCCGTTCTTATGAGAGACGGTGTTGATATGATAATCAACCGTTGTCCTGATCCTGAAATGGTTGGCCAGGGTTTGACAGTCTCTGAAATACTCGTCATAACGAGGCATCAAACCGCAAAGCACCACCGTGCAACCGGCTTTGGCTAACTCGACTATAGCTTCCTGGTCCGCCTCGGGCATAACTTCCGAGGTTGGTACGAATACAAGACGGTAGTTCTTGATCGACTCCCAATCACGATTCTCGCGAATACCGTAACTTAGCTTAAGGCGCATCAGGTCACGACAGAAACCAACCGTGGATCCGTTAAGTAACTGGGGCAAATACGGCATGATTTTCTCATGAGACAATCCGCGCAGCCAATAGTAAAGGCGTGATCCAACTACGGCGATATCCGACTTAGTGTCCATCTCCTCGAGACCGACTTCGGTAATAGCCTGGTTAAACTTAGAAGCAACATCATAACCGTCTGAAATCGTTCCATCGTTATGAAGCGGAGCACCGTACCAATGGTCACGATCAACGAACATGTAATGATTCAGTCCCTTGAAACCGGAGGATAACGCTGCTGCCAGATAGAACCGCCGACTGTTGTTGGTTACCGGCGCGATAAGCTGCTCGCGCTTGGCATCGGCCGCCGCTGCGCCTGACACGAACGACGTCGCGAAAGCAAATCCGTACTCGGCCTTAAGAAACCGCGCCCGAACGCTAAGATCGAAATAATTCCCCTGATCCGGGAATACATTGGCTCCTAGGAACGGTTGACGGTCATCAGGAACAAGGTTGAAGGCTGGAAGGATATCCCCCGGCTGGAAATAGAGCGAACGATAAATCAGCGGCTCAACCGTATAGGACGTAAAAACGTCTTCCAGTATCTCCAGATACTCACGGAGCATATACTCCCGGAAACGCATCCAGTCGAGCACCTTGCAGAAATCCTTCTGCTCCAAATCCGTAAACTTACGCGGCGGTTCTACCGTATCGAAAGTCTCATTTTTCTCACGGTAAACAGCGTTGAGTTTCTTGATATCTTCGTAGAGATCCTCAAGAAACCGCGGATAATACTCTGCTACAACATCGGGGTTGTAATCGGCTGAACCTGGATCCAGGCGCCGTCCGAACGATGTTTCATAATCAAGCTCCACCATGAACACCGGACCGCGCGGGTGAACGTAATTCTTGGTCACCTCAATGAAATTGCGGAAAAAAGTCTTGAGATGGAACTGGAAGGTCTTGTGTAAATAACTTGGAAGATACCCGGTTTCCACGCCGTGGTCGTTCTCGAACTTCTGCTCCTGTCCATTACAGTCACGCGCCAGCAGCTTAATGTCGTTGAACAAGTACTTAGGCAGGCCACCATATTCAAGCTGCCCCCAAACCCAGGGACCGGGACGAAGAATCACCTTGAAGCCGAACTCGCGGGCCAGCTCTAAAAATACAACAAGATCCTTCTTTGGATCGGAAAATCCGCTAAAGTCCACATGCTTTGAGGCGTCCTGGTGAACATTCCATGGCACGGCGGTGGAAATGATCCGGAATCCGGCACGCTTGATCCGCTCAAAACAGATCGACCAATAGCGTTTGTCGATCCGGAAGTAGTGCAGTTCCGCCGAAAACGGATGATAGGTTTCCTTACCGATAGAGAACTTATTGCCTATAACACCTAACATATAACGCCTTATCTATCAACAACTTAATGTTTTTCAGGGCTTTTTTCAGTCTTTCATAATACCATAATCACCCTATAAAGTCAACATTATTCACCTAACCAACTGTAGGACTGCCGGTTACAAACACAGCCCAACGAACACCACACCCGGCACATAATAGACCCGGCACGGACTCGGCAGAGACTAAATCCCGTCACTGTACGGATGAAAGTTTTGATCTCGTGTAGTGGGCGGCCTTGCGTCGCCCGCATTGCAGTTGTGTCTTACTGAATGTCCGGGAGGTGTGCCTCTTCAACATTCCCTTTTGTCTCACGGTCATTGTCACACTCGCCGGAATCACGAAGATTCGACAATAAAAAGCCCCCGGCAAGAGCGCCGGGGGCTTGATAATCTATCGTAACCAACAGGTTACTTCATCAATACCATTTTCTTGGTGTCAACGAAGTTGTCGGTCTGCAGGCGATAGAAATAAATGCCCGAAGAGACCGAACTGCCGCCGTCGGAATAGCCGTCCCAGTCAACCGTGTAGGAACCGGCCGCCATGGTCTCATCGACCAGAGTCGCGACCTGCTGTCCCAAAACGTTGTAAACGACCAGTGATACGTTGGCGCGAGATTTCACGTCGAACTGAATCTGGGTCGAAGAGTTGAACGGGTTCGGGTAGTTCTGACCAAGTGACCAGGCTTCCGGAAGACCTGAGCCGGGGCGATCAGATATATTGAGCGGATCAATAATAGTATAACAATGCGGGCCATCCCATGTCGGGAAATAGTCAACAGATGTCGCCCATTTCCAGAGACCCGAAGGCGGATAGTAACTTGAGTCGAGACAGATCGTTTTTCCGTGGTTGGAGATATCCAATGGGCCAATCGTCAACGTTATTACTCTATCATCAAAGCCAACGGCCATACCTGATCCAAACATTTTGAAAGTACTGAAACCAACCGTGTCGGAGGCGTTGCCAGTGACACGAGTAGTATCGTCTATGAACAGACCGCCGTCCATCATAGTTTTCGTCAGCGTCCCAAGTGTATCCCCGGACACGTCCGACCATTCAGCGCCGTTTTCAGAATAAAAGCGAAATCCGTTGGTTGTTCCAGAGATGGCTTCAGTAGTACTGTTGGTAAACCTGATATAGAAAACTACTTCCTGACCGGTCTTGAGAGAGTCGGTCGAAGTGGGGCTGGCTGTTTCTGCAACCACCTGATCAAGGGTGATACTCTGACCGAACGCCGAAACTCCGGAAAGGACCATAAGTCCAAGTAAAACAATTAGCATTTTCTTCATAAGATCTCGAAACTCCTATCTTCTTATAAAAAACGTTTTGTTGTCTTCCAATGTTTAAGATGCCATCAAAATTAGCAAGTTCCCTTTACTAAAAACACCTCCTTACGATGCTACAGGCATACACCCGCATCCGATGAAGTACACACTCCACACGTTCCTAAATTATACGAGCACCCTATATACGAGTCAATAAAAATCAAGCCTTTGGAAACAAAAAAGGCGGATCGTAAACGATCCGCCTTCGATTATTCGAAGCATGTTACTCGGCTCACGCCGGTGGCTGTGGTCCGCCATTAAACATGTAGTCGACCAGATAAACCAGATCTTCGATGTTCGGCAATCCGCCCGAGCCGTTGACGTCGATCACGTAGAACGGATCGGGGGCCGGGCCGCCGCTGAACATGTAGGCAACCATGAAAACAAGGTCATCGATCGCTATGGCGCCGTCGCAGTTCATATCGCCGCGCAGGCAGGACGGAACGACAATCTTACCGGCGATATTGACCGGGTAGTAGTCACCCCAGATCGTGGTCATACGCGGAACTTTGGAACCCAGCTTGAGCGTGTCGATCTCCAGCACGCCAGCCGAGGCGCTCGGACTGACATAGAAATAGAGATTCGCGATTGGTCCGCTTCCCGGCTGGAGATAATTCGAACCGGCTCCGGTGGCATCCGTGCGGAAGAGAATACCGTAGTATTGATTGCTCAGTTCAACGTTCTTCTGGACATAATTGAAATACTCCGTTCGTGTTCCGACCACGGAGAAAGAATCAAAGGTGATGCCCATGGAGTTAGTCATATCGAAATTGAGCTGGATTTCCTTGATCTGAACCGTGTTGGTCAGATTTAGCGGAAGCATGATATGTTCACCCTTGGCGGCCACGATCGAGTCCATATGAGCAGTGTCGGCCGTTACCCAGACGTAGTTTTTCAGATGTTCTTCACCGGGACCAAGGAGCGAAGCATCGTCTACAACCAGCGAGACATCATAGATGCCGGGATCGTTGAAGGTGTGAACCGGATTCTGATCGTACGAACTGCCTCCATCGCTGAAAGTCCACTCCCAGGAAGTCGGTGAGTTGGGAGAAAGGTCGGTGAAATTAACGGTTAGCGGAGCTTGACCCTCAGTGTAATCAGCGCTGAATTTGGCATTGCCGAGATCGGCCAAGGCGTTGTAGGCATCGATACGACCGGAGCCAAGGAGCTGGTCATAGCTCGGATTTACTCCATAGATATCATCGGCCGTACTCTCGATCAGAGAGTCCACCTGAGATTTGGTCAGCGAAGGCATTGTCGAACGAATGAGACCCGCCAGACCAGCCACCATCGGGCATGCCATCGAGGTGCCACCCTGGGTTGCGACAGTGTTCGTGTGCGAAGCACCATAGGTGTAGGTCGAAAGGATAGATTCACCAAAGGCCGAAACATCCACCCAGACACCGTAATTGGAGAAACTGGACTTCACATCGCCACTACCAACCGAAGCCACTGAAAGAACTTCGATACCGCTCGGATCATAATCAAGGTAATCCGGGCAGTTGCAGTTATCGTTTCCGGCGGCATGGCAGATAGTCACATCGGCGGAGTCAACTAAAGTCATAGCTGCGTTCATAGTTGTGGTGCTCGAAGAGCCCCAGGAGCAGGATACTATCTTAGCGCCGTTACGGGCAGCGTACTGGATAGCTGAGCCACAATTGTTCGAGTTAACATAACCGCTGCCGTCGCTGGCGCTGGCGCCAACTCTCAGACACATGATGCGAATGCCCCGGAATGATCGATGACCACCGAACCAGCCTCCGGCCATGGAGGAAACATTGACGCCGTTGTTGGTAGCTGCGGCCGCAATACCGGCACAATGCGTACCGTGACCGTTGAAGTCTATCGGATCCGGATCGGGGGTACCGCCGTCCTCAAGGGGATGAACCGTAATGCCGGTGAATCCCGTGAAGAAATCGTAACCGATCAGATCGTCGACAACTCCGTTGCCGTCATCGTCGATACCGTTCAGATCATCGGTATCATAAACAACATGGTCGCCGTCCACATCTTCACCGGGATTGACCCAAATGTTGTCGGTCAAGTCGGGGTGCAAATAACCAACACCGGAATCAACTATGGCGAAGATAATTGAATCAGAACCGGTCTCAATGTCCCAGGCGCCTCGGAGATTCATATTGGTGCTGACAATGTGGTACTGACTGGTCCATGACGGATCATTAGGATCTTTCGCCAGCGGCATGGCCCAGACCGGCTCAGCCTGACGAATATGCGGATTCTGCATGAGAGCATCGATCACCTCATTGAGGTCGATGTTCTCGGGGAACTTCAACTCGTAATACCGAGTAAAATCCACCTTATTGGAGTTCTTATCGGGACGCTCCTTCTCCCAGGGGAAAATGCTGCGTGCCTGACTAACCTGATATTTAGCCATGACATCATCGAGGGTCGGTACAGCAAAACTGGCCAGACCAAAAGAAGTGCTTAGACTGGCAACGTTTACGTCATCCTCAAGAACGACCGTAACCAGCCCGGGCATGATATGAGGTTCCGGTTGATCCGCTCCCTCAACTACCACTGCTGTAGCCGATCCGGCAAAAATCAGGGTCAGCGCAGCCAAGAATACGGCAGCGAGGAAAGCCTTGCCCATCATTTGCATCACATGCTCTCCAATTCTATAAAGATATTAGCTCTCGTATGTCCTTACTATCTATTTACGTCAAAGTCTGTCAGTAATTTAGCCTAACTCGACAAGGCATGGCTTTTTTGACTCATTCATTAACAACAGGATTGCGAAATCCACTGGACTGCACGTCTGCAACCGATATCAGGCTCTCTGCCCAAATGCCTGCCGTGTAGGAACTAAAGTGAGAACCGACTGATTCAGGCGGCCCTCGGCGGTATGACTCGTTTACAATATAGTAACTTACGGGGATTTTCCA
Organism: Candidatus Zixiibacteriota bacterium; assembly: GCA_035380245.1. Taxonomy (NCBI): domain Bacteria; kingdom Pseudomonadati; phylum Candidatus Zixiibacteriota; species Candidatus Zixiibacteriota bacterium. The sequence continues at coordinate 766,330 of DAOSXA010000001.1, forward strand.
AACAAAAAAGAGGCCGTCTCCACTTAGGTGGAAACGGCCTCAGGCTTATTGCCAGGGAATCCTTTCGGATCCCTTTATAATTCAAGCCTTACAGACAGTCTGCCGGAGCAGGACCGCTCGAGAACATGTAGGTTACCAGGTAAACCAGGTCGGAAATATCCGGACCGGAACCGGAACCATTGATATCAGCCTCTTCAATACACGGCGGCTCAGGACCACCCGAGAACATGTAAGTCACGAGGTAGACCAGGTCCGAAATGTCGGGACCGGCGCCGGAATGGTTGATATCGCCAACGACCTGGCAGCAACCAAAGGTGAGGCCGAGGTTATTCTCAGACCAAACCATACCCTTATCGACTCTGGCTAAGAAGTCAGCTTCGCCGTCCTTGGAAGTCGTGAACAGCTTGTAGACTTCGAGAGTGTCGGTCGGGGTAAGGGTGTAATCCCACCGGAAGGTCCAGACCATGTGCAGGTCGGCATCAACCGAGTCGGAGGCCGTGAAGCCAAGGTTGTCGCCCATGTACTTCCACAGCGAGTCATCCGCGAAATAACCGAAATCGTAAACCTGCGTGGAGTTGTCCATGGTGTAAGCGTTACGGTAGGTATTGTTCATGGTGCTGTTTTCGAGTACAGCGATGAGAGCCATACCACCATAGCGCAGATCGTTTTCCTGGCACTCAAGAGCATCGCCCAGAGAGTCCTCAATCTCGGAACCGATCTGATAGATCAGCTTGCGGCCGGTATCGAAGCCGCTGCGGTTCCAGGAACCGGAGTCAGACGGGATATCCCAGTCCATACCTTCACCGATCGCGAGGCCGGCGTGAGTTTCACCGTCGACCACATAGATCTTGAGGTGCTCGATCATGAACTCACAGGAGTCGCCTTCATGCGGGGCAATCCAGTTCTTCTCGAGCATGATGCCGGTGTCACGAGTGACGAATGAAGACTGATACAGGTCATAATCACCCATGTTGGTCGGCTCGACGTGTCCCATCGGGAAGAAGCCGTGATCGGACAGGTAGCCTTCGCCAAACATCGAGTAGTTACAACGAACGGTGTCGGTCTCATCCAGCCAGCAGATGATCGGGGAACCGTCAAACAGATAAACCGAGGCATCGCCCGGGACTGAGTCGGTTACACCGGCATCCACGTAGTCGCAGTCACCGTAGTTGAAGAAGTCAAGGTTCACACCACCTTCGCCCTGCAGACCGAAGTTACCGTTAGAGGCAACGGCCAGCGAGAAGCAACCAGTGCTGATAGTATCCCATTCAGGAGAAATGACCGTATCCGCAACCCAGAAGCTGACCGGGATAATGGTCGGGGAATCTTCCTGGTTACCGGTGATGCTCAGTTCACCCTCGAGGTACACAATAGTACCAGGAGCGTTGACTGCGCCGCCGGCGTTCAGGGTAACAGTACCGGAAACGGTGTTGTTCTGACCGGAAGGAACCGTAACGGCGCCGGTGAAGCTAGAAGTCAACCAGCCACTGACCGGACCAACCGTCTCGGTAACGGCAAAAGTACCGTTCATGTCGGTATTACCGGAGTTCTCCAGAACCAGCGGAGTATCGAGCGGAATACCGTGCTTGGTGTAAGCCGGGAAGTCGATCTGAGTGATCGAGGTGTTGAGCAGAGCCACCGGGATCGGCTCAACGCAGGCCAGACGCATCCACATAACGTCAGCCAACTGCCAAGTACCTTCATCCTGTACAACTCCGCCTGGATCAAGGTCGTGAATGTACTGAATGTCGAGGTAGTAATCACCAGTGTAGGAACCAGACGGGTCAACCACAACGCCTGACGGGAAACCGTAGGCGCCGGTCTGGTTGGTACCGAAACGGGCCATTGACGGCCAGTTGTCGGAGTCGCAGGCACCGTTGACACCGGTCGCGGAGTCACAGTCGGGGGTACGGGAGTTGGTGATGTCACGAGCCTTATCCCAGGTCAGACCACCGTCATCGGAAACAACCACGTACAGTTCGCCGTTGGCAGCACCGGTGATGTCGGACTGGTCAATACCACGAGCCGAGCAGTCATCTTCGATGCCGGCCGGGATGTCGTTGTACTGAACATAAAGGTAGTAGAACTTACCATCACATTCAGAGATGCTCATCTTGGAACCCTGGAGCTGCCAGGCGCCCGGAGTACAGGTCGTCTGATCCCATTCCAGGTTGGCAGCGGTACGGATAAGGGCAGAACCGCCGCTAAAGCCGCCGGTACCGAGGTTTTCACCCCAGTGGAACATGCGGCAGCGATACAAACCGGCACTTCCGCCAGAGTTGGCGTCGGCCGGCCAGAAACGAGCACTCCACACGATGTGCAGGTAGTCGTCGCTGTCGATCAATGACTGCAGGTCGGTGTACGGACGATAGCCGTCAACACCATCAACGTTCATCGTCAGGTTGACGCGATTGTTGAAGGTGACACCATAGTCATCGGAAGTCTGATAGTAAATATCGTTATCCCACTGGACATACTGCTGACCATCGTTCGAGGAGCAGGTGTCACAGTCACCGTCGTCCGGACGGTTGCCGATCCAGACCAGGGCAACTTTACCGGTGGTCGAGGAAGCGCAAACATCCTGAGCGATGTCGAAGACAGTGTCAACGACGTACGGCGGATAATCGTAAGCGTTGGCAGCATCGACACCAACCTTACGGAAGTAAACGATCGCCTGCGGGTCGGCGGCGTCCGGCTCGGACACCTGAGCAAACAGGTGCAGGACCGGGGTCTGACCGGGAACTTCCTGGTAGACCATCGACGGCCAAATGATCGACTTCAGGGAGTCGACCTGAAAGTTCTGACCGGTAGCCCAGGCCGAGGTAGAATCCTCAACGCGGGAACCACTGCCGAAGAACGCGAAAGCAGGTGAATAATCCCAGTAAGTGTGGCACTGAATGCCGGCACCCTGGTTGTTATGACCGCCGGCAACAGCACGGTTGTCGTTAGTCACATCCAAAGCCACATAGCCACCGTAGTCGCCGGTCGCCTGGACACCAGTCGGGTCCACAAAAGCACCGTCGTCGGCGATATAAGCATTGTAGCAATATTCACGATTTTCCATAACCGGACCCGGCAGATACATCCACAGGAAGTGGACAATGAAACCCTCACCGGCGCTGGTACCCCAGTCAACCATACGGGTCATTCTGCCGTTGTGCTGATAATCATACCAGGTGTCACCAATGGCAACGCCCGGGGAGGCCGTAGCAGCGCTAACCTGGCCCAGGGCCGAAGACTGTTCGTCGGCCGTCATGCGAGTAGTCCGCGTATAGTCGTTCTCATTCGGGAACGCATACTCCGTCTGCTTCAGAAGCAACGGATTCTTTACGCGCGACGTATTCGGGGCCTTAGCAGCAGTAACCGACATGGCCATGAAGGCTACCACCAGCAAGGAGAGTACCAACAGTACTGAAAATCTCCTCATTCAATAGCTCCTTTCGAAAGGTTAACAAGTTCCCAACTTATTCCTTTGGGTTCAAAGACAGACCAGTTTACCGCTCCGTCGCATTGAGCGGTTCTTGTCTGCAGAAATTTCGAACCAAGAAAAACGCAACCGTAAAATTCTTACTCGTCTGTTCCTGGATGCACCTCCTCTCGTCACTTAGCCGACATACGCGGCAAATAGGTTGTCTTGTTCCGGGTTGAAACATCCCAAAAATCACTGTAGATTGAAATGCAAGCGTTCAATAAAATAGCCAAGAAACGTTCTTCGTTTACTTCTTAATTCCGGGTTCCGGTTATAGCCATCGGTTCCCATTATGCCTAATGATTTGCCACACTCATCAGGCGAGACAGAACGTAAGACCGTGAATGCTAAGCCTGTCTACACAGGCTCAGGCTAAATCAGTATAATGTAGCAGAGTGGAGTTGTCAAGACTTTTTGGGAAACACTAGGCAAAATGTTCCACCTGCAAGTTCCCGTCCTATATTAAATTACGTAAAAAAAGGCCGCTTTTCAGCGGCCTTTTCGCATTCTTAAAAACAAACCCGGAAGCGTCGCAATTATTGCGGTGGGCGAGGACCGGAATGATAGAGGAAATTCACCATGTACGCAATATCCGAGACATCCACCTGCCCGCTCGCATCGGCATCGGCAGACTCCAGCGGTGCCGGCGCTGTTCCCTGCCGGAACATATAGGCAGCCAAGTAGATAACATCGTTAATGGTGAACTTGAGGTTACCGTCGGTATCACCCCGCAAGTAGGTTGCCACCACAAAAGTGGTTGTCATCACATCAGTGGCCGACTCGGAATCGGTTACGGTGAAAGTGACCGGGTAGCTTTCGCCGTTCTGAGTCGGATCAGCGGTGATGCTGAACACACCGGTGTTGTCCGTGACAACAAAATTGGCGTTCGGTATTGATACATCCATCGTAAGCGTCACCGGCAGACCTTCGGGATCAATTGCCACCAGCGTCGTATCAAAGGTTTGATCGACATATACAGTGACCGTAGAGGGCAGGTACTCTTCCCAGTATGGAGACTGGTTGCCTGCTTCGAGGACGATAATATCTACGAACAACGTATCAGCAGCGCCGTCGTTATCAACAGCGATATAACGCAATTGGTAAGTACCGGCCTGGTTATAATCCGGGAAGAAGTTGAAAACAAGCGCATAGGTGGCCGGTTGTGACAACGTATAGTTGCTGTCCGGAAGACCGTCAACGGTCAGCGTTACGGTACCGTCGTTGTCCTCCGCCAGCGCCGCCAGGTTGTCAACCGAGCCTCCCTCATTGATCGTGATCGGACCCGGATCATTGACCGTTATATGCGGCGGCTCGTTTTTATCGTACACGCGGAACGTCACCACTTCTGAACGGGTCAACTCGTAGTTCATCTCATCGTGTACACTGAAGCGGACATAATAGAAGTCAGGATCGTTGTCTCCCTGAGTGTAATCGGGCGAGAAGGTCAGCGTACCCTCACGATTCGTGCCGTTGATCGTCGAGGTGAATTCCATATTGGTAGCCAGAGTGTCGGTTCCGTCGAGAGTCACTACGATATCCGGAAGCGTGCCGTCATCGTCCCAGGCGGATATTTCATAAGTCAAGGTCTCTGATTCCTGGAGGGTATCCTGCTGGAACGGCGACATGAAGTACCACGGCGCACGGTTAATATCTACCACCGTGATAGTAATCTCCTCCGATACAACATCCGATGGCTCGGCGGCATCGGTAGCATAGAATGTCACCGGGTACTCACCGGCGTCATCGTAGGTCGGTGTCCAGGCGAAATTAGCCGTACCATTGCCGTTGTCAACCAGCGTGGCCGTACCCGGCAAGGTCGAGGATGTAATCACCGGGTAATCACCGTCCGGATCACTGGTGGTTATCGAAAAAGTCAACGCGACATGCTCATCAACGGTCTTATCACCGATCGGATCAAGCACCGGGTCCTGGTTACCGGCGTCGACCACCTCGATCGACAATGTAGACTGTGAAGATAATTCACCGTCGGTCACCTCCAGCCCGATATCATAGACACCCTGCTGGGTGTAATCCGGACTGAACTGGAATCCGGCCGAACCGTCGCCGTTATCTATCAGGTAGAAATTATTCGGAACGGTACCATCGACCAGGGAGATCGAGATCGTACCGAGTTCGGGATCAACGGCATACACTACATCGGTGAGGACTGTTCCCTCAACAACCTGGAGACCTGCCGGGATCTGATCGAAATAGGGCGCCTGATTACCGGCTTCGCGAACCTGGATCAGAACCACCTCGCGGTCGTAATCATGGCCGTCGAATGCCCGGAACTTGATTGAATAAAGACCAGCCTGAAGGAACGACGGCGTGAAAGTGAAGACCGCGGTACCGTCGCCGTTGTCGACCAGGCTCATGTTCTCATACAGAGTGTCGGTACTGAAGGTCGGCGGTTCGGTGCCGTCAATATCGGTAGCACTAAGGTTCAACAGCAGAGTCTCACCCTCGTACAGTTTCTGAGTACCGATCGAGTCGAGCACCGGCGGGATGTTAATGCCGTTAACCGTAATATCTACCGCCCGAGTCGAGCTGAGCTGAGGCGAGCCCTGATCGATGGCCAGGAACGTAATCGTGTAGTCCCCTTCCTGACCGTATTCAGGGGTGAAACTGAAACTTCCGGTATTATCGCCGTTGTCGACGAAAGAGGCGTTGGTCGGAAGACTGCCAACAATGGACAGAAACACCACCGCCGTGGAATCCTCGTCCGAATCGGTCGCGACAATTTCGAATTCAAGAACATCATCGACATCGACCGTAAACGGACCGACGGAATCGATTACCGGAGGCTGGTTGACATCAACCGTGGTAATTGAGAATATCTCAAGCGCCACCAGACCCTGTGAACCCAGCTCTGTCGCGTAAATCTTGACCGTGTCAAGTCCGGCATCGAAGTAGTCCGGGGTGTAAGTCAACAAACCGGTACCGTCGCCGTTGTCAACGAAAGTGTAATTCTGAAGATGGGTGCTGACACTCAACGCGAGCGGATCGGCATCGATATCTTCAGCCGTAACGGCGACAGCCAGCGTACCGTTCTCAAACACCGTGGTGTCGTCGATCGCGGTAATGGTCGGTGGATGGTTACCGCTTTCGGATACCGAGATGACCACATCCTCGAAGTCCTCAAGTTCACCGTCGGAGGCATAGAAAGTAATCGTATAGACACCACCCATAGTCGGATCGGTAATCCACTCGAACAGGCCGGTGCCGTCGCCGTTGTCGGTATAAGTCGCCCCGGAAGGCAACGCTGAGACGGTTAGAACCGGAATAGTGCCGTCGGGATCGCTGGCCGAAGTCGGCAACGACAGCGTCGCGCCTTCAACTACGAATTGTGAGCCGATCTCATCGAGGACCGGCGCCTGGTTGTCAAGCACCGTTATTTCAACGATCTCATCGATTGTTAATTCACCGTCGGAGGCGGTAAAAGTGACATTATAAGTCCCGGCATCACCAAAAGCCGGAGTCCAGTCGAAAGTCCCGGTGCCGTCGCCATTATCAGTGAAAGTAGCGCCGGTCGGGAGATTCGTAGCGGTCAGCGTCGGAATCGTAGCATCCGGGTCAGTGGCCGAGATCGCGAAGTTCAACAGGATATTCTCGGTAGTAGACTGAGCCCCAATCGCCGCCAGGACCGGGACCTGATTACCGGCGTCGTTGACCGTAATCGTGACTACTTCATCGTCTGTAGCGGTTCCGTCTGAGGCCGTGAAGGTGACATCATAACTACCGGCGTCAGTGTAACCGGGAGTCCAGTCGAAGGTGGCGGTGCCGTCACCGTTATCGGTAAACGTCGCGCCGGTCGGAAGATTGTCAGCCGTGAAGCTCGGCGTCGTTCCATCAGCATCGGTGGCTGAGATATTGAAGTTCAGATTGACATCTTCAGTAGTTGACTGAGCGCCAATCGCCGCCAGGACCGGAGCCTGGTTACCGGCATCATTAACCGTAATCGTGACCACTTCATCATCAGTCAGACTTCCGTCTGAAGCTGTGAAGGTAACATCGTACGATCCGGCGTCAGTGTAGCCGGGAGTCCAGTCAAAGGTCCCGGTGCCGTCACCGTTATCGGTGAAAGTAGCTCCGGTCGGAAGGTTGTCAGCCGTGAAGCTCGGAATCGTAGCATCCGGGTCAGTGGCTGAAATTGTGAAGTTAAGATTGATTGCCTCGACCACAAGCTGCGAGCCAATCGCTGCCAGGACCGGAGCCTGGTTACCGGCATCATTGACCGTAATCGTGACTACTTCATCGTCTGTAGCGGTTCCGTCTGAGGCCGTGAAGGTAACATCGTACGATCCGGCGTCAGTGTAGCCGGGAGTCCAGTCGAAAGTCCCGGTACCGTCACCGTTATCGGTGAAAGTAGCACCGGTCGGGAGATTGTCGGCCGTAAAGCTCGGCGTCGTTCCATCAGCATCGGTGGCTGAGATATTGAAGTTCAGATTGACATCTTCAGTAGTTGACTGAGCGCCAATCGCCGCCAGGACCGGAGCCTGGTTACCGGCATCATTGACCGTAATCGTGACAACTTCATCATCGGTCAGACTTCCGTCCGAGGCAGTGAAGGTGACATCATAACTACCGGCGTCAGTGTAGCCGGGTGTCCAGTCGAAAGTCCCGGTACCGTCACCATTATCAGTGAAGCTCGCACCGGTCGGGAGATTGTCGGCCGTAAAGCTCGGCGTCGTTCCATCAGCATCGGTGGCTGAGATATTGAAGTTCAGATTGACATCTTCAGTAGTTGACTGAGCGCCAATCGCCGCCAGGACCGGAGCCTGGTTACCGGCATCGTTAACCGTAATCGTGACGACTTCATCATCAGTCAGACTTCCGTCCGAGGCAGTGAAGGTGACATCATAACTACCGGCGTCAGTGTAGCCGGGGGTCCAGTCAAAGGTCCCCGTTCCGTCACCGTTATCGGTGAAAGTAGCACCGGTCGGGAGATTATCAGCCGTGAAGCTCGGGGTAGTTCCATCAGCATCGGTGGCTGAGATATTGAAGTTCAGATTGACATCTTCAGTAGTTGACTGAGCGCCAATCGCCGCCAGGACCGGAGCCTGGTTACCGGCATCGTTAACCGTAATCGTGACGACTTCATCATCAGTCAGACTACCGTCTGAAGCAGTGAAGGTAACATCATAACTACCGGCGTCAGTGTAGCCGGGGGTCCAGTCGAAGGTCGCCGTTCCGTCACCGTTATCGGTAAAGCTCGCGCCGGTCGGAAGATTGTCAGCCGTGAAACTCGGCGTCGTTCCATCAGCATCAGTGGCCGAGATATTGAAGTTCAGATTGACATCTTCAGTAGTTGATTGAGCACCGATAGCTGCCAGGACCGGGGCCTGATTACCGGCATCATTGACCGTAATCGTGACGATTTCATCATCAGTCAGACTGCCGTCTGAAGCGGTGAAGGTAACATCATAACTACCGGCGTCAGTGTAACCGGGAGTCCAGTCGAAGGTCGCTGTGCCGTCACCGTTATCGGTAAACGTCGCGCCGGTCGGGAGATTATCGGCCGTGAAGCTCGGGGTAGTTCCATCAGCATCAGTCGCTGAGATATTGAAGTTCAGATTGACATCTTCAGTAATTGACTGAGCTCCGATAGCTGCCAGGACCGGAGCCTGGTTACCGGCATCATTAACCGTAATCGTTACGACTTCATCATCCGTCAAACTGCCATCTGAAGCAGTGAAGGTAACATCATAACTACCGGCGTCAGTGTAGCCGGGAGTCCAGTCAAAGGTCCCGGTGCCGTCACCGTTATCGGTAAACGTCGCGCCGGTCGGAAGATTGTCAGCCGTGAAGCTCGGGGTAGTTCCATCAGCATCGGTGGCTGAGATATTGAAGTTCAGATTGACATCTTCAGTAGTAGACTGAGCGCCAATCGCCGCCAGGACCGGGGCCTGGTTACCGGCGTCACTGACTGTAATCGTGACGACTTCATCATCCGTCAAACTGCCGTCTGAAGCAGTGAAGGTAACATCATAACTACCGGCGTCAGTGTAGCCGGGAGTCCAGTCGAAGGTCCCGGTACCGTCACCGTTATCGGTAAACGTCGCGCCGGTCGGAAGGTTGTCAGCCGTGAAGCTCGGCGTAGTTCCATCAGCATCGGTCGCCGAGATATTGAAGTTCAGATTGACATCTTCAGTAGTTGACTGAGCCCCGATCGCCGCCAGAACCGGAGCCTGGTTACCGGCATCATTGACCGTAATCGTGACGATTTCATCATCAGTCAGACTGCCGTCTGAAGCGGTGAAGGTAACATCATAACTACCGGCGTCAGTGTAACCCGGTGTCCAGTCGAAAGTCCCGGTACCGTCACCGTTATCGGTGAAGGTCGCACCGGTCGGGAGATTATCGGCCGTGAAGCTCGGGGTAGTTCCATCAGCATCGGTGGCTGAGATATTGAAGTTCAGATTGACATCTTCAGTAGTTGACTGAGCGCCAATCGCCGCCAGGACCGGAGCCTGGTTACCGGCGTCATTGACCGTAATCGTGACTACTTCATCATCAGTCAGACTGCCGTCTGAAGCAGTGAAGGTGACATCATAACTACCGGCGTCAGTGTAGCCGGGAGTCCAGTCGAAAGTTCCAGTGCCGTCGCCGTTATCAGTAAACGTCGCGCCGATCGGAAGATTGTCAGCCGTGAAGCTCGGGGTAGTTCCATCGGCATCAGTAGCTGAGATATTGAAGTTCAGATTGACTGCTTCAGTTACCGACTGAGCGCCAATCGCCGCCAGAACCGGAGCCTGGTTACCGGCATCGTTGACTGTAATCGTTACAACTTCATCATCAGTCAGCGAACCATCGCTCGCGGTGAAGGTAACATCATAACTACCAGCGTCAGTGTAACCCGGTGTCCAGTCGAATGTCCCTGTGCCGTCGCCATTATCGGTGAAAGTAGCACCCGTCGGGAGATTATCAGCCGTTAAGCTCGGCGTCGTTCCATCAGCATCAGTCGCTGAGATATTGAAGTTCAGATTGACATCTTCAGTAGTTGACTGAGCCCCAATAGCCGCCAGGACCGGAGCCTGGTTCACATCATTGACCGTAATCGTGACGACTTCATCATCTGTCAGGCTGCCGTCTGAAGCTGTAAATGTCACACTATAAGGACCGGCATCGGCGAAGGTCGGCGTCCAGTCAAAAGTCCCCGTTCCGTCACCGTTATCAGTAAAGCTCGCACCGGTAGGAAGATTCGTGGCACTCAACGTGGGTGTCGTCCCGTCGGCGTCAGAGGCCGAAACCGTGAAGCTCAGGTTCACGCCCTCATCGGTCGAGCGAGCGCCAATCGCCGCCAGGACCGGGGCCTGATTCACGTCATTGACCGTAATCGCAACGATCTCATCATCAGTCAGGCTGCCGTCTGAAGCTGTAAATGTCACACTATAAGGACCGGCATCGGTGAAGGTCGGCGTCCAGTCGAAGGTCCCCGTTCCGTCACCGTTATCAGTAAAACTCGCACCGGTTGGAAGGTTCGTGGCACTCAAGGTGGGTGTCGTCCCGTCGGCGTCAGAAGCCGAAACCGTGAAGTTCAGGTTCACGCCCTCATCAGTCGAGCGAGCGCCAATCGCCGCCAGGACCGGGGCTTGATTCACATCGTTGACTGTAATAGCAACAATCTCATCATCAGTGAGCGAACCATCGCTTGCCGTAAACGTCACACTATAAGGACCGGCATCGGTGAAGGTCGGAGTCCAGTCAAAGGTCGCCGTTCCGTCACCGTTATCGGTAAAGCTCGCACCGGTCGGGAGATTCGTAGCACTCAGGGTGGGAGTCGTTCCGTCGGCGTCAGAAGCCGATACCGTGAAGTTCAGGTTCACGCCCTCATCGGTCGAGCGCGCGCCAATCGCCGCCAGGACCGGGGCCTGGTTACCGGCGTCATTGACTGTAATCGTGACGACTTCATCATCTGTCAGCGAACCATCGCTCGCAGTGAAGGTAACATCGTACGATCCAGCGTCAGTGTAGCCGGGAGTCCAGTCGAAGGTGGCCGTTCCGTCACCGTTATCGGTGAAGGTCGCGCCGGTCGGAAGGTTGTCAGCCGTGAAGCTCGGGATAGTTCCATCAGCATCGGTAGCTGAGATATTGAAGTTCAGATTAACATCTTCAGTAGTTGACTGAGCGCCAATCGCCGCCAGGACCGGAGCCTGATTCACGTCATTGACCGTTATCGCAACGATCTCATCATCAGTGAGCGAACCATCGCTTGCAGTGAAGGTAACATCGTACGATCCGGCGTCAGTGTAGCCGGGGGTCCAGTCAAAAGTCCCGGTGCCGTCGCCATTATCAGTAAAGCTCGCACCGGTCGGGAGATTCGTGGCACTCAACGTGGGTGTCGTCCCGTCGGCGTCAGAAGCCGAAACCGTGAAGTTCAGGTTCACACCCTCATCGGTCGAGCGCGCACCAATCGCCGCCAGAACCGGGGCCTGATTCACGTCGTTGACCGTAATAGCAACAATCTCATCATCAGTCAGACTGCCGTCTGAAGCTGTAAATGTCACACTATAAGGACCGGCATCGGTGAAGGTCGGCGTCCAGTCGAAGGTCCCCGTTCCGTCACCGTTATCAGTAAAACTCGCACCGGTTGGAAGGTTCGTGGCACTCAAGGTGGGTGTCGTCCCGTCGGCGTCAGAAGCCGAAACCGTGAAGTTCAGGTTCACGCCCTCATCGGTCGAGCGAGCGCCAATCGCCGCCAGAACCGGAGCCTGATTCACGTCGTTGACTGTAATAGCAACAATCTCATCATCAGTGAGCGAACCATCGCTCGCAGTGAAGGTAACATCGTACGATCCGGCGTCAGTGTAGCCGGGGGTCCAGTCAAAAGTCCCGGTGCCGTCGCCATTATCAGTAAAGCTCGCACCGGTCGGGAGATTTGTAGCACTCAACGTGGGTGTCGTCCCGTCGGCGTCAGAAGCCGATACCGTGAAGTTCAGGTTCACGCCCTCATCGGTCGAGCGCGCGCCAATCGCCGCCAGGACCGGGGCCTGATTCACGTCATTGACCGTTATCGCAACGATCTCATCATCGGTCAGACTGCCGTCTGAAGCTGTAAACGTCACACTATAAGGACCGGCATCGGTGAAGGTCGGCGTCCAGTCGAAGGTCCCCGTTCCGTCACCGTTATCGGTAAAGCTCGCACCGGTCGGGAGATTCGTAGCACTCAGGGTGGGAGTCGTTCCGTCGGCGTCAGAAGCCGATACCGTGAAGTTCAGGTTCACGCCCTCATCGGTCGAGCGCGCACCAATCGCCGCCAGAACCGGAGCCTGATTCACGTCATTGACCGTTATCGCAACGATCTCATCATCGGTCAGGCTGCCGTCTGAAGCTGTAAATGTCACACTATAAGGACCGGCATCGGTGAAGGTCGGCGTCCAGTCGAAGGTCCCCGTTCCGTCACCGTTATCAGTAAAACTCGCACCGGTTGGAAGGTTCGTGGCACTCAAGGTGGGTGTCGTCCCGTCGGCGTCAGAAGCCGAAACCGTGAAGTTCAGGTTCACGCCCTCATCAGTCGAGCGAGCGCCAATCGCCGCCAGGACCGGGGCTTGATTCACATCGTTGACTGTAATAGCAACAATCTCATCATCAGTGAGCGAACCATCGCTTGCCGTAAACGTCACACTATAAGGACCGGCATCGGTGAAGGTCGGAGTCCAGTCAAAGGTCGCCGTTCCGTCACCGTTATCGGTAAAGCTCGCACCGGTCGGGAGATTCGTGGCACTCAACGTGGGTGTCGTCCCGTCGGCGTCAGAGGCCGAAACCGTGAAGTTCAGGTTCACGCCCTCATCAGTCGAGCGCGCGCCAATCGCCGCCAGGACCGGGGCCTGATTCACGTCATTGACCGTAATAATCACTATTTCTGAATCGACATCAGACGTGACAACGTCATTGGCGTAAAAGCGCACTTCGTGATCGCCGGCATCGGAGAATCCGGGCGTCCAGTCGAACGTCCCGGTGCCGTCACCGTTATCGGTGAAACTTGCACCGGTAGGCAACGTTGATGTCGTAAGAGTCGGAATGGTTGCATCGGCATCCGAAGCCGACACTCCGAAATTGAGGTTGCTGTTCTCGTTCACTGTCTGCGCTCCGATTGGAGAAAGTTCCGGAGCGGCTGTTTGCGCCAGCGCCGTTCCGGCCGACAGCAGGAGTAACGCAACGATAAATGTCAGGGTTTTGCTATACATTATCCGCATACCTCCCGGAGCTACTTAAGCAGCAACATCTTCTTGGTTTGGCTGTCCTGTCCAACCGTGAGTTTGTACAGGTAGACACCCGAGGCAACCCTTTTCCCGTGGTGATCGGAGCCATCCCAGGTTACCTGGTGATGTCCTGCCGACATTACCTCGTCTATCAGTGTTTTCACGTTTTGCCCTAATATATTGTAAACATCGAGTTTCACATTACTACCGCCGGAGGAGCCATCGATCGAGAACTGGATCGTGGTCGTCGGGTTGAACGGATTCGGATAGTTCTGGCTCAACACGAATGAACCCGGCAGAGGAGTGTCGATTCCTTCGACCTTGACCGCCATTGAATTCGAAGTTGACAGCAACGCCCGATGCAGGGACACCTTGGATAGATCACCCGCTTCGATATCGCTGCGAGCCTTGATCGGCACCTGAAGCATATTGACCGTTCCCGCACCGATCTGATCATCGACTCGATACGGGTTGGTGAAATAAACCAGCGCTTTCATGACACCGTTGCCGTCATCGCGAGAAGTAAGAGCCATTCCGGAGATATCATCACTCAACGTGGGCGCTCCGAGTTCTACCGAATAAGGATCATACTGTATCTCCAGCTCCACACCGGCGATGTCGGTGGGGAGTTCCGAACGAACGGTCATGACATCCTCGGCGCCGCTGAACATATCGTCGTAATCCAGACTGATCGTGGCAAACTTCGATTCGTCGAAATATCCCGGAGTCGGCGATACCTCGATATCGTAGATCAGGTTAACCACCGCGACCAGATCGAACACATCGATTTCCGAATCGGTTATGATATCGGCAATATCCATCCTTCGCTCGTTGAAGGTATAATCACCGATGATACAACCGACGATACTGACCAAATCGGCCACGTTAATTCTCGTGTCGAGGTTGACATCGCCGAAAGCATCAACCTGCAGCAGACCCGAATCGGACACCAACTGCAGCGAAGATGACTGCGGATCAGGGTCAATCGACTCCCAGCCTTCCTCGATATAGACCGGGTAAAGTCCCGGCAGAGCGTTCTCATCGATCGCTATTTCAAGATTCAAAATATCCGTTCCGTCGGATCCTATCGATTGATTGCCCATCCCGAACGTGACAAACCGTACGATCCCGGGATTGGCGCCAATATCCTCATATACCACATATTCGGCAGTATTTTCCGTGACTGAAACGTCGGTTACCTCAAAGTTTTCGGAGTCGTAGAGAAAATCAAACTGGACACCGTAGACAGTCTGTGAGGTCACCAGGTTGATCGGAAGCGTCAGCCCCTGTTTGCTCGGCACGCCGCCTACCGCCGCCCCGTACACCGACGAGGTAAAGAGCCGGTCGTACTCCGGTTCATTGACCACGATACTGACCGTTCGACTCGAATACAACCCCCCGGCGTCGGTAGCCTTGAAACTGGCTGATACATTGCCCGCCTGGGCTATGGTCGGGGTAAAACTGAACACTGAAGATACCGGCGAAGTCCCGGTAACGGTCGTAAAGGTGGCGTTGGCCGGAAGGCTGGTTGCCTCCAGCGTAATTACGTCGCCGTTGGCATCGGTAGAAGAAACGGTGAACGTCAGCGTCGTTCCGACATCGACCGAATAGGCCGAGTTCACTGAGATAGTAGGCGCGTTTTCATCACCTCCGCCTCCACCTCCACTGCCTACAGTGAGAATCGTGGTGTCTTCAGCCGTCGCCCATTCGTTACCGGCAACGATGATGTATTGATAATCACCCTCGGTCGAAGGCGCCTGCACCACTCTCATTCCCGTTACACTGGTGGTGCTGTCGGTAGTAATGTTGGGGCCGGAAGTCTTGACCCAATCGGCGTTTTGAACCGCCCAGTTCAGCGAGAAAGTATTACTGACCGGAACCGTATCGGGAGAGGCATAATAATCCTCGATAATCGGTGCCGGGGCCGTATCCACCCGGAAATAACCGTCAATCATCGTCGGGTAATGAACCACCGTCGTCGAATCTGAGGTATTGTTAAAATCCAGACTGACCTCGGAGCGACGACAGTCGGCATAATGAATTTCGCCCAGCGTATCCAACCAGAACTCGTTGACCTGATGGAACCAGAAAGCGGCCAGATCGTTCTGTTGCATCGATGCGTTGGAGACGAAAGCCAGACGGAAAACCACTCCGGAGCCGGGATCCATGGTAACGAGATTCTCTCCGAAACCGATATTGAATCCGGCTACGATGGCGCCGGAGTCGAACGGGTTCTGTGAAATCGCAGCCGAGAAAATATCGTCCTCCAGACCGGACTGGGCATCGGCAAAACGCCCTACCAGTTCATACAGAACGTACGTAGGGTCATTCGGATCGAGCGCCGGCGTCATAAGGTCGTCTTCGTAACGAATCAGGGCCTTGAAACCGGACACGATCGAGTCCGAGGCAATCATGATCGGCAGCCAAACCGTATCGCCCGGTCGCCCGATAAACGTCTCTACCTTGATTGTGTCCTCAGATGACTCGGTAATGCTATTGCACATCAGGGCGTTGGAATCGGCCATGACCGCGCCGGCCGCCAAAACCACAAAGATCACCGCTACAAGGGGAATCTTCAGAGATCTCATCAATATACCTCCGGAAAACGAATTATAATCTGACCCGTTCTGCTCCAACGGAGCATATCTATTATCACCGACGTTCTCATCCGGAACGCCGCTGGATATATTTCACGACTGTAAGACACCGGGGGCAGTGCTTTTTTTACCGCCACCTGCGGATGCACTCTCTGGACCAACCGAAACGGTCGAGATATCTCCCTGCTCTGTTTTTGAACAGAGGTTTGTTGGTCTAGAGAGTTCATGCCACACTGTCTTCGAGCAATAACCGGACCCATTTGCAGACATTTTGTAATTCAAGCCACTTTGTCCAAATCGGGCTGGAATCATCAAAAGCCGTCGATTATGTTTCCGTCAATTCCTTTTAACGGTATGTAACGCTGGGACTTGAAGTCCCGATGACAAAATCACTTTGCGCTTAGCGGTCGGACGATAATTGTCCCCTTGTAGTATCCAGCGCGGCGTATGGCGAAGAAGGTTGTAACTTTTTTGCAGCCGACTTGATCTCTATGCAATTTTGCAACATGTTGCTGTTTCAGGCTCTCTCAAGATTACAGCTATCATCATAAGATAAAAAAAGATGACCATTTGGCAAGGAGTTTTAGCCCTATCCTTCGTACCCGGTCATCGCTTTTTATTCCTGCTATTTTCGCTGTCGGTTCGTTCTGCTCGTTATCGACTTATCTTATGTTTTCTCCTTTTAATAATCCCCCGGAGAGGGATTAACCTCTCCGGAGTTTATAAGCCTCAATCCAGCTTAATTACTTCAAGAGCACCATCTTCTTGGTGTCGGTGAAGTTGTTGGTCGAGAACTTGTAGAAGTAAACACCACTGGCTTCGTTGGAAGCATCCCATTCAATGGTGAAGTTACCGGCCTCGGCGGTACCCGCAAAGGTGGCAACCTTCTGACCAGTCACGTTGTAAATGGCCAGTTCATACTGACCGGCTTCCTTCATCGAGAAGCCAATCGTGGTGGTCGGGTTGAACGGGTTCGGGTAGTTCTGAGCCAGGCTGAAGCTGGTCGGCATCTGAGTCAGGTTAGCAACCGAACCGTTAGCCGAAGCCAACTCGATCGACAGGACCTGGCCGTTGACGTCCACGAACTCACCGTTGAAGGTGTTGCCGTTCAGCGAGGAAACGAGGATGCGGGTGACGTCGCCGTCAGAGGCATACTTCAGTTCCATGTTGTCGGCCAACAGAGTCGGGGTAACATCGCCGGCTACGGTCAGGAAGGCGCCGCCCATCTCGCGATCGACAGCCACCACACCGTTGTCGATGGTGTAGTTGACATTAACAGTGCTCAGCTTGTCGTAGGGCTCGGCATCGCCAACGATCACACGGATCAGGTAGACCAGGTCGGCAACCGACAGAGTCAGACCGTCAGCGTTGACGTCGGTAGCGGCAATCTGACCGTCGATATTGACTTTGAAGACATCCAGGCCCTGAATGAAGTAGTTGCTGAGAAGAACCGCGTCAGCGATTTCGTTCGACTCACCGTTCAGGTTGATGTCGCCGCGAGCGTCGATGTCGTCGGCACAGATGATGTCAATACCACCGTTGTAGAAGTCGATGATCCGCTTCGGATCCGGCTTGCCCTCGACCGGGTTCATGCAGTCGTCCGGGGCACCAAAGTAGCCGGGGAAGTACGGAGTAGAAGTGACTTCAGTGTACACGTCCGGATCGTAACCACCGTAGTAGTTCCAAACCGAATTCTCAATACCCTGAACAACGCTGTCCTGAGCGGTCAGCGGGTAGTAAGCCAGGGAGTTGTCGCCGCAATCCATCCAGTAGAACCGGATCGGCACGAACTGACACTCGAAAGTCCGGTCGTTGGTGACCAGGAAGTCCAGAGTGAACATGACGGCCGGGAGGCTCGGCTTCAAGCAGGACGGATGGTTGGCGCCATTGTTGGTCTCGGCAATACCGACTACGCGAATCATGCCGCTCGGGCAGGCGTTGCCGCAGTTGCCGTCGGGACCGTAGCGATAGCTGAAGTATTCCCAGCCACAGCCACCATCGTAGAACGCAGCACCGGCCACGGCAGTCTGGAAGGTCAGAGCCGAGGCGTCATAGGCCATCAACAGGTCAAAACCAGCCGGGATCTCGGAACCGGCATTCATGGTAACATCCACGAAAGCGTGCTGGCCCTGGATTACACCATAAGGATAGTAATCGTCGCCATGGTTCTTCTCGATCATGATCTCGAAGTTGGTTTCACCCTTAACGTCGACATAAGCCTCACAGGTGGCAGCGTCGACGCCATCGGTGGCTTCAAAGGTCAGAGTGTAAACAACACCAGTGTCAACGATGTTCGGTGTGAAGATAACCGAAGCACCAGTACCGACAACCGTTCCAACCGGAACCGGGAGGATACCGACAAAGGTGATCGTAACCGGGTCGCAATCGCCATCAGCGGCGGTAACGGCAACGGTCGTAGCCATGTCAGCACCGGAGAAGTAGGTGGTGCCGCAGCCGCCCGTGAAGGACGGACCGATGTTCGTGAAAGCCAGGTCGTAGGTGCAGTGATTGGCGGTAGTCGCGTCATGATAAGCATCAGTCACCATAACTTCGACATACAGCGAGGCACCCACGTCGGCCAGCGACGGAGCATAGCTCCAGGCGCCGGAGGCAGCGTTGATCGTACCAACACCATCAGTGACGGAGAAAGTGAAAGGATCGCTTTCTTCGTCAGTAGCTGTGAAGGTGTAGCTAACCACGGAGCAGTGCGAACCAGTGTAGGCAGTGCCCGGGCAGTTGGTGAATTCGGGAGGCAGGTTCGGAATCGGGTGAATCGTGTAGCAGTACGGACCATCCCATTCCGGGACGCCGCCCGGAGCCCACAGCCAGAGACCTGACGGCGGGTAGTACATCGAGTCGAGACACAGGGTTTCACCATCAGTGTCGCAGCCGGTGTAGATGGCGCCGATGATCTCATCAAAGCCATCAGCAATACCGGGCAATGTCATAACTGAATAGCTGAAGGTAACCTGGTCGTCGCCGGTACCGTCAGAAGAGACGGTGCCAACAGTGTGAACTAAGTCGAACAAACCGGACAGAAAGCCACCGCCGGTGAGTTCGAGTTCAGCGCCAGTAGCCGGAGTGAAAGAAGCCGGACCATTGACGACAAAACCGTTGGTCATACCTTTGACATAGTCACCAGTAGCATTGGTGTAGCGGATGAAATAGGTAACATCGCCAGGGGCCAAGTACGTAGCACCAGCAACGCCATATTCTGGCGGAGTTGAATTGTCAACCCAGGTAGTGGTGATGTGGTCAACAGTTACGGAGCCACCCTGTGCATAGGCCAGCCCAAATGAAAAGGTCAAGACCAAAGCGATAAGCAATGGAATGCGTTTCATTTTAGTCTCCTAATTACTTCGTTAGCAATTGTCTGAGATGTGACATAACGCAAATTCATTTGTTCATCCCCCTCAGGATCTCGCATGGTAAGGTTCCCGGAATGAGAGCCAACAAATCCCAGGTCCGCCAGGCGATAATCGAATGAATCTGTGTCAGGTCTTTTCATTTGAGCGCGTGTTAAAATCCCTCTTTTTTCACGCTCTCCTTTCTTCCGTTTGGGGGTTTACGGTTTTGGTCGCCCCTGGCCTGTGCCGGGGCAACCGTTTCTTTTTATGTTTATTTTCTTATTTCACAACACCTTAAGTACAATTTACTGACAGCCGCACCACGGTCCTTGCTGGAACATATAAGCCACCAGGTAGACCAGATCGGTAATATCCGGACCAGCTCCGCTGCAGTTTACGTCCGCCACCCAGATCGGTTCAATTCCCGGACCACCGGTGAACATATAAGCCACCAGATAAACCAAATCGGCAATATCCGGACCGGCTCCGGAACCGTTCATGTCGCCGCAGACAGCTTCATCGACCGTCAGTGAGCCATCGAACAACCAAACTGAATCAAAGTCCAGAACCGCTACCGTGTCCATCTCGATTGAGGTCGAGTCACACCCGCCGCCCGGCGGCAGCGAAACCCGTTTCCAGTTCAAGCAGACATCACCGGCCCAGGCCGTGCAAATCCAGCAATTCGTATCAGGGACTTCCTGAGTCACGATACCGATCGAGGAACCATCCGGACGCGAGAAGTTGAAGTGCGCCAGATAGTCCGACTGGATCATGATATTCACGGTTCGGTCGGTCGTGGTGTCGGGAATATCATAAACATCGGCCAGCAGCTTGATCAGGACGCCGCCCTGCTGCGGTTGAATCGGACTAATCGTTGGCGGATTCGGTAAATCGGCAATACCCGCAATGTTCAAATCTGTTCCATACCCCGACAGTGAGCGAGCTTCAACCCATTCCCAGTCCTCAATTAAAGTCCCGGATACATCATAGCTGCCGATCAACACCTCAGTGGTGTCAATGTGCGAGAAATCCCACTCCGCCTCATGGAAGAAGTCCCAGGTTGAATCAGCCGGAACCAGGGTGGAATCAATACATTCCCAAGTCTGTTGATCCCATTCCTGGCAAAGGAAAAACAGTGTATCGCCGTATACGAATACCGAGTCGGTACAACTATCCCCATCCCAGCTATTACATAACCAGCGGGTGGTATCCACAACGGAATCAATATCTGTCTGGAAAATCATGATATCCGGTCGATCCAACTGCAACCAGAGGTTAAAACCGGCTACCTCATCCCTGTAATTCGTTAAATAAACACTAATTACAGTATTTAAGGCGCCTGGCGCAGCGGTAGTATCGCCTACCCGGACGACCAGATTCGGCTGTTGAGCATTGGTCTCGGGGACGACCAACATAAAGGCAAGAGCAGCAAACAATATCACGAGGTGAGATAACCTCGGAGAGCGGATGTCAGGAGCCATCCTTTCCTCCTAATTCAGCTTCAGGTTCAATGTCTCTCAAGGCAGTGTCCCTTAGCCGTATATCAATAAGATACTCTCCTTAGAAACGGACTCTCCAACCGCGCCCCATAAAGTCGCAACCAAGAGGGGGAGCGAGCGGAGGAAGTTTCCTTCAGACCGTCACGTTAACTGGCGTTCTTGTCAAAGCAGTCTGTTTGTAATTCCTTTAGCCAACCTTGGGTCAGTCCAGGAATGAAGTACTTGAAAGTTTATGCTCGGAATCGGAAAGATACGACCCCTTCAAGAGCCGTGTTGTTGTGTCAACTCACCTAACGTCCGAGCCCAATATACGGTTAAGGTCCTTTTCTGTCAATAGGAAATAAGAAAAATTTTCTCCCTTACAAGCTGTTCAGTATCAGCACATTAACCCTTCCTAACAGACTTTTAATAAGGTCCGAAGGACCGGTTTGGAAGTGCATTTATTATGATTCATATTGCGTATGCCCTGCAAATTACTAATCCGATACAAAGCAAACCTGTTCACTATTTGATCAGGCCT
This sequence comes from Candidatus Zixiibacteriota bacterium, assembly GCA_035380245.1. NCBI lineage: Bacteria > Pseudomonadati > Candidatus Zixiibacteriota > Candidatus Zixiibacteriota bacterium. Next base: position 787,964 of record DAOSXA010000001.1, read on the forward strand.
CGTAACAGTCCCTTTCATTCCGGCCACCATAATCCGCGCCAGAAGCCAAGCTGTATATCCGGCCGAAGAGCCTTGATCGACTCTTCATCGATACCGCTAACATAATTATCGACATCGTCTTGAGTTTCCCTAGTTTTTCCGGTCCGGATCCTCAACCGGGCCGTATCAGACGAATCGGAATGGCGATCCGGGGGCATGAAGCTGTATCGGTTCCTTATCATCATTTTTCACTCATTGTTTCTTTGCCGGACTCTAACGAAATGTGCTTGTTTGCCGACAATACAGGATAGCAAAGGGTGTGCTATTGATCGAAAAAGGTATGGAAAAAGAGACTTCAACCAAATCATCCGTAGACCGTCTGATATCAACCATCGGGGATCTGCCGGCATCACCGGCTACCGTCAGCGCCGTCATGGGGCTGACCTCCAACCTCGATGCCAAGGTAGCGGATGTCTCCCGGCTGCTTTCAAGCGACCAGTCGCTTACGGCCCGGGTGTTGAAACTCTCCAATTCGTCCTACTACGGCCGCTCCAAAGAAGTTACCACCTTGCGCGAGGCGATCATGGTACTGGGATTCTTCACCGTGCGGTCAATGGTCATCGCCTCGTCGGCTCACACCATGTTCCAGAAGGGGCAGGCAGACCAGATCAGTAAAGCTCTCTGGGAGCATTCGTTCTCGACCGCGGTGGCAGCCCGGCAGATCGCAGCTCATATCAAACATCCCAACAAGGATGAAATTTTCATTGCGGCGCTGATGCACGACATTGGCAAACTGGTGCTTCTGCAGAAATTCCCGGACGCCTATGCGCAATTGATTGAGCAGGCGATCGATGAGCAGATTCGCATCTATGACATCGAGGCTCGCGAATACAGCTTCACCCACTGTGACGTGGCATCTTTGCTCCTTGAGAAGTGGTCTTTCCCGGATAATTTGTGTGCCGCCATTCAGATGCACCATGACCCGCCGCCGATCTCGGAAGATCAGGTTGCACCACCCTCACAGGTAATTCTCCTGGCCAATTACATGGCCAAGGGACTGGGTATCGGTTTTGCCGACTGGCGTCCCGATAATTTCGCCGATACGGAAGCGGCCAGGGCGCTTGGTCTCGACGAGTCGACTATAGACAACTTGATGACCTCTATCGAGAACCATTACCAGGCCGAGATTAAAATTTTCGAGGAATGATGGCTAGCTCTGCAACACAGGACATAAATCAGCGGCTTGAGAAGTTCACTTCGCTGCCTTCGATTCCTCAGATTATTGTCAAAATAAGACAGATATCCGAGGATCCGAAATCGAACGTGGCGGATCTGGCTAACTGTATCCTGAGCGACCATCAGCTCACCAGCCGGATTCTCCGCATGGCCAATTCTCCTTATTACGGTGATTTTGCCGGACGGGTAACCACCGTAACTCACGCCATTGTCCTCATGGGTTTCCGGGCAGTGCGCAATATCGCTATTAGCATGTCGGTTTACGGTGTCGTGAACAACCTGACCAAGAACACCAATTTCGACATCACCGCTTTCTGGACACGGTCGGTAGCCTGTGGTGTGATTGCCAAATACCTGGCCGAGAGAATCGGTCAAAAGGAACTCATCGAAGCCGCCTTTATCGCCGGTTTCATGCACGATATCGGTCAGGTGATTCTTGCCGGTCTGTTCCCGGACGACTACGGCTCGGTCGGCAAGGAAGAACTCGAAGCTCCCAATGTGCATAAAACCGAGAAGATCCTCCTGGGCATGAACCACATGGAAGCGGGTGGCCTGGTGGCCCGGAAATGGAATCTTCCGGAAACACTCATCGCATCTATCACCGAGCACCATCGTCTTGGTTTACGTCCCGATGAAAAATCGTCCAAACTGATTGTCGACCTGGTCTTCTTGTCCGATCGACTCTACGCCCACATGATGGCCGGTTCCAAACCGGATTCCGAGGCATACACCCAGATAACCAACACGGCTAATCAATTGATCGGGGTGTCGCAGCAGAGCATGGTCGAACTGGTGGAAATCTGCCGTGAGCAGATTGCCGAGATAGCCGGCGACCTCGATATTAATATCGAAAAGGAATTCGAGCGAGCTTCGATATCGGTCGAGGAAGGCGCCGATGATATCAGGCAACAGCTTACCAATAAAGAAGTACAACTGGCCTTCCTTCAGAACACCACGACCGCCCTGCTGGAAGCGAAAACGATCGACGAAATCCTCCAGATCCTCTGTGAAACGGTATTCAGAGGTCTTCAGATGGGCCGAGTACTGATTTTTGCTTTTGACAAAAAGAAAGCGGCGTTCAACGGACGGGTAGGATTCGGACTGGAATCACAGGACGCCGTTCAGCAGTTGAGTTTCCCGGTCGACCAGGGGCTGTTCAAACACTTGTGCGAAAAAGGCAAACCGTTGACGGTCGACTCCGACGCCCGTGAAATATACCGGCAGATCATCTCCCAGGAAGAAGCCGAGCGACTCGAGACCAAAGCCTTTGCCGCCATCCCAATCAAGGTTTTTGATGAAGTCCAATACGTCATTATCGCCGATCGACCGGATAAAGATACGCCGATCCACGATGAGACTTTGCGTTCGATGACCTCCATCGCCAATCAGGGGGCGTTGTCAATCGAGCGACAGCTTTACAAAGCCTCCATGCGCCGCTAAGTCATTTAGAGTTTCCCCTTCATCCTCATTTTATCCCGGACACTCTTTCATCCCGGGTATTTGATGCAGACTCCCTCCATAATGATATAACAAGCTCGGCATGATCTTTTCAACAGGTCTCTCGAAGCTGTAAAAACTTGATTCAACTTTTTCGTTACTCGTTTGTATCCTTTGATTAGAAAGAAGACTTTTTTATGTCCCTCGATCAAACATCACAGCCGGTCAGTGGCCGACCCTGGTTCAAGATGCATCCTGCAGCTTTGCTGGGCCTGTCGTTCCTGGCCGCGATTGCCGCGGGAGCAGTATTACTGGCTCTGCCGATTGCTACCCGTACAGGTTCGATCGGTTTTGTCGACGCTCTCTTCACGGCCACTTCGGCGGTCTGTGTCACGGGATTGATCGTGGTCGATACCGGCTCGTATTTCACCACTTTCGGACAGGTTGTAATACTTATCCTGATCCAGGTAGGCGGACTGGGCGTCATGACCATTTCGGTGGCGTTGTTCAACCTGATCGGACGGGACATATCGTTCAAGAATCGCATGCTGATGCAGGACCTTCTTTCGCATAAGCCGCGTCAGGATATTTATGGCCTGGTCTGGACGGTGATCCTGTTTTCACTGTTGAGCGAACTGGTCGGCGCCGCTCTGCTTTTCCCCGGTTTTATCGCCGATTATCCGGTCGGTGAGGCGATCTATCAGTCTGTCTTTCATTCGGTATCGGCTTTTTGTAACGCCGGTTTTTCACTTTTTTCGGATTCGCTCGTTCGCTACAACGACAGCCTGCTGATAACCGGAACACTCAGCCTGCTTATCGTGGTAGGCGGTATCGGCTTCCCGGTGGTTTACAATCTTTACTGCTGGAGCCGGGACAAATCGGTCCGCCGTCCTAAACTGGCGGTGCAGACAAAAACCGTGCTGGTTACCTCGGCCGTATTGATTGTCATCGGCGCTGTTCTGTTCGGGGTATTGGAATGGAATATAATCGCCGAGGAAAGCTCCTGGTTCAAACGACTGCTGATTCCTCTGTTTCAGTCGATCACCTGTCGTACCGCCGGATTCAATTCGGTCGATATCGGCTCGCTCAGCGAAGCCACTCTGGCCATGATGATGTTTCTGATGTTCTTCGGGGCTTCCCCCGGCTCCTGCGGCGGCGGCGTAAAAACCACCACCCTGGCCGTTTTGGCCGTCTTTACCGTCAGCCGTATTTACCACAAGAAACGGGTAAACATGTTTCACAAAAGCATCCCGCAGGAGACGGTCACGCGCAGTATCTCGTTGATCGTTCTTTCGCTGGCCATCATCGGGCTGGTCCTGTTCGTGGTCCTGATCGGCAACGCCAGCGATGCCCCCGGCGTGCAGGATCACCATAATCCGTTCCTTGCTTATTTGTTCGAGACCGTGTCGGCTTTCGGTACGGTGGGATTGTCGATGGGGGTCACTGCCGACCTGAACGGTTTCGGCAAAATCATGATCATGCTGCTGATGCTGATCGGCCGACTCGGCGTACTGTCGTTCTCCTACATTATAGTGGGAGCTGCGGGGGTTCTGCGCGGCAAGGTCTATTCCGAAGAAAACGTTATGATCGGTTAACCGGAGATAGAGGATGAAAAAATTCGCTGTAATAGGTTTGGGCAAATTCGGCTTCCATGTCGCCAAGGCGCTGTACGAAGACCACAACGAGGTGGTAGCGATTGACGCCGATCCTTCTCGGGTTCAGGCGATCGATCCTTATTCCAGCGAGGCGCTCGTGATGGATTCCACCGATAAGGAAGCGCTCCAGGCACTCGGTCTCGAGCGTATGGACGGAGTCATTGTCTCCACCGGCACCAATATCGCGGTGAGTATTCTCCTTTGCCAGTACCTGGTCGAACTGGGTGTCAAAAGGATCATGATCAAGGCGATCAACGACGACCATGCCACTATTCTGCAACGGCTCGGCGCTACTGAGGTGATTCATCCGGAGCGCGACGTGGCTCTGCGTATCGCTCATTCCCTTTCGATGCCCAACATTCTCGATTTCATTCCGCTGTCAAAGGATTTCGAGCTGATTCAGGTCGGTCCGCCTGCGGAGTTTCTCGGGAAAACACTCAAGGACCTCAACCTTCGGCACAAGTACAACGTTCATGTCATCGCTATCAAGGACTCCGGCACCGAGGCGTTCCGCCTGGTACCTTCGGCTGATTACATCATCCGTGCCGAGGATATTCTGATCATGCTCGGTAAAATCGAAGACATCCAGAAGATCCGCGATCTGCGTTAAGGAGACGGTTCGGACAAATCTCTAATATATCATTGCAATAGTGACTCATAAAAAAACAGGCAGGCCCTTTTTTGGACCTGCCTGTTTTTATCTGATTGGTTCGAGTTCGGGGACAGGGGAACTATTTCTTGTTCGTATTGATATGTCCCAAGACGCTGTAGAATTCACCGAATACGATCTTGTCCGGCTCGAACTGATACGGTCCTAACTCGAAGCTGTCCTTCGGGCCGGTTATCTCTTCCCGGACGAACGCCAGCGCTCCGCCGGCCTGGTTCACCACCTGGATCACCACCGGCATTTTGAATTCATCCGCAACGCCTTTGATCTCGACCGTGCCGGTGACCATCCATTGATCGCCCGCCTTGTTAACGGAGTAAGAAACATCGAACTCCGGTATTCGGAAATCGTAGATCCATTCCCGGGCAAACCAGTCGAGCGATTGCCCATACTGCTTTTCAGCCAGTTGCATCATCATCGCGACGTCGATCGGCTGCATTCCTGCGATCGATGACACCTGGTGGAGAAAACTGCGGAAGGGTCGATCCGAGAAACTCTCCAGATCGGTCATCATTCCGCGCAACATGTGAAACACCCACAGCCCTTTGTTCGTCCGCTGGGTTACCGAAACCCGATCCCCTGCGGAAAGAGGCACTTCTTCACCGCGTTCCTCGACAAAGTACAATGAATCTCGGCGATTGATAAGGTTGGAATAGGCCGCTGCCCCCAGTTTGTCCTGGATATACATGATCCCCACATACTCCGGCATTGATTCCAGAATCCACTTATCTCTATTGGAGGCATATTGAAGCGTCGCAGCAAACCATTGCCCCGCCGCCGCCCGTCCCGACAGCATATCGACTCCGCCGAACGCCGCCATCTGTCCCTCGGAAACACATGAAATCTGCGGCACGGTCAGGATGCCCGGCATATCGAAATTACCCGAAGCACTTACCCAGAAATGAGACGACCAGAGACGAGGCCCGAAAGTGGTCACCATGTAATCAACCGCGCTGACTACCGACGGTTGATATACTTCGTCGGGGATATAGCAGTCCGAGTATTTCTTATCCATCAATTCCCAGTCCAAAAAGTCGATCGCGGCTCCCGATTCCGATACCACGCTTATGGTGTCGACACCGGAGGCGAAGCATTCGAAATCCAGGCGATCATACAGGTCTGTCGGCGCTACTCGGAACTGCTGTCCTGCGCTTGTCTCAACCACCTCTTCTTTTCCGGGAATGAAATAATTGTAACCTCGTGGTGTCACAAACGAGAGATCGATAGTCGTCGGTATCGGATTTTCCACCCAGGGCAGCAGCTGGTCGAAGTCGTTTCCATGGTAGAACAATGTGAATTTGACTACATCTCCCTTGTGAGCGTACTCCGGTAATACCACTCCCGTAAAATCGAAATCGTTGCGACGCTTGAAATCTATCGAGACGCCGTTCGCATAGAGCGAATCCAGCTTGAGGTTATTATGCAGGAAAAGCGAAATGAAACGGAGGCTGTCGCGGTCGATCTGTACCTCGAAATCCACCCGCGCCGAATCCAGGCTCTTACCGTCGAGTCCGGCGATATTGATCACACCCGAACGACTAAGGGCTGTGGTCGGATAGTTCATGTGCGAAAGCCCCAAGTCATCGTAGTTGTTCCTCTCGGCCCGCGGTATGCGACAAGCCTCGAAAGCATCCAGATCACCGCCGTGCCATTCATAGGATATGATTGACTCTTCCGGCCGATTGGGATCGAAAGTGTATATGTAGCGATTGAAATCTACGAAGAAATAACCATCGTCCGCTCGTTCATAACAGGATCGCAATAGTTGGAAATAATTATCGTAAGTATGGGTCATCTTCGGTTTGAAGAACACCTCTCCCTGAGGCTTCTTGGCTCCAACGTTAAATTCCTTCCAGGAGAGCTCTTTTGGCTCAAAGGCAAAAAGTTCTTCAAGCTTGAGATCGAGGTTGTCGGCGAAGCGAATGAAACAGGTTTCGAAATCCTGACTGACCGTGCTGTCGCCGGAGGCACTCAGCAGCGTCATTCGTTCGGAGTGTGAAGGCACCGCGACATCGATATGCCCCTGACCGATGAAAATGGCCGTAGTCGGTCGGTCGTTGACATAGCGCAGCAGGTGAATCGATCCTTTCTTGAAAGTGATCGTCGCCAGATCTTTCTGGTAAACGAAATCGGCGATCTCGGCCCGCTGGCCGGTATGATTGAGCAGATCACGGTTGATTTGGTCGTAATTGTCGTCGAACTCTTTCTTGAACGTCGACTCGGCATGAACTGCGCCGACCAACAGCAGTATCGCAGACAGAATAACAGTCCAGCTTCTTGCGGTCATTTATCAAGTCCTCCTGAAAGCGGTATATTACTTATATGGACGGAGTTTTGTTACGGTTTGTCAATTACCAACCTGCATCTTTATTGTAGCGGTCGCTATCGATTTTGCCGTCCCTCCGTCAACTCAAGAATGATCTTCTCTATTATTACAAGAAATGTCCGGTATTTCTTTTCGATGTCGATCTCAGCGGGTACATAATAATACCGGGGATGGGCCTTCCACACCCGAGTAGTGGCCAGCTCGAACGCCAGTGCTTCAGCTTCCGTCTCAGTCCGGATTTCATCGGTTCGATAGTAAGGTTGCCCCAAAACCGCGGAGCTGCCTAACTGTATTACCGCAAAATATCTTTCATACTCGGTTTCAATACTCGTTCCCATTTGAGCGGCCGTCTCAGGATGAAACGAAAAGGCATCGACCGTACCGCGATCAGAAACGAAGATATTCCCCTCAGCCGCTTTCTCTGCTTCGACTTGAAGACGATACACCTCGTTATGGAATTCTCCCCAGTTCTGTCTGTATGAGGGATTATCCTCAAGCAGGCGGCGTGCGATTTCACCGATGAAAACAAAATCCTCACAACAAGGCTCAAGCATCAGTCTCTTAAGGAACAAGCTCTTACCCGAAGCCGGTGCGCCGGTGATGACGATACCACGAGGGCTAATGCCGTTGTTCGAAGTCACATTTCAATTAAGTTTGATTTTTCACAAGAGTCAACTTCGAGCCGATGCGCTTGTTACATTTGGCACTAAATAGACTGCCAAGCCGACAGTTGAGGGGAACCCGGATATTTCACAACGGATCATCAGGGTTTTTCAGAAACCGGCAAAAAAGACACGAGTAGTGCTTATTGGCAATTGACAATAGATTGTAGTTCAACAAGTTAAATGTTTACCCAAAACGCTCGCGACATATTTTTCCTTGACATGATTTTAGCCGCTGGGTATAATCGACTTGTGAAGCATTTCACATATTTGACTATGACTATTATTTTCTGAGGTGAATAGATGGACGGCCGTCCGGCCCCAATACCCAAGAAGCGCATTTCCGAATCAACGATCCATCGGTTGTCGCTTTATTATCGGGCTTTGTCGCTGCTGGAGAAGGAAGATTTCGAGACCGTCTCCTCCAAAGAGCTGGCCAAGCGTGAAAAACTCACTCCCGCTCAAGTGCGCAAGGATCTGTCGTTTTTCGGGTCATTCGGCACCCGCGGCCTCGGATATCCGGTCAAAGAACTGAAAGCGAAAATCGCCGAGATTCTCGGCATCGATCGCATCTGGCGCGTCGCTCTGATCGGTATCGGCAATATCGGCTCAGCGCTGGTAAGTTACAAAGAATTCATCCGGCAGGGTTTTCATATCGTGAAATTGTTCGACAACGATCAGCGCAAGATCGGGTCGAATCACAAGGGGATCATCGTTTCGGATATCAAGGATCTCGTAACTGAGTTGCAGGAAGATCAAATCGAGATGGTGATAATCGCTGTTCCCGCTACCGTGGCTCAGTACATTGTCGATGACGTCGTGGCGGGAGGAGTTAAGGCTATTCTCAATTTCGCCCCTATTAACCTGAAAGTCCCACCGGATATCCATGTTCGTAACGAGAATATGGCAATGGAATTGGAATACCTGTCGTTCGGCATGGTCAACGATCATCCGCCGCGGCGGCAGCGCTAAATAACCTTCTGTCACGGATGACAGGAGGCTTCCTCTTTTTTCACGCTCTCCCTGGAGAGCCGGCGGCCCGTCGACCGGCGGGTCGTCTTTTTTATTGGAAAAAACCTGAAAAAGCGCAAATTACACGCGAACGAATCAGACTTTATAAAGGTAAGAAGAACATGAGATCGATTTTACTGACTGGATTGTTGCTGCTTATTGCCGCTTCCGGTTTCACGCAGAATACGGATTCCCTTAAATTCTATCTTAACCAGGGTCGTGATCAGTTTAAAAAACGCCATTACGAACAAGCGTATGAATCTCTGCAGAAAGTTCTCGGATACGACCCGACTTCCTACGAGGCGATCAAAATGCTGGCGGTCTCGGCGATCAATATCGGGAAAGCCGAAGATGGCCGTAAACTGTTCGAGAAGGCCTACCAGATCAATCCCAAGGATAAAGATATCTGCAATAACCTCGGCGCCCTTTACTCGAACCTGGGGCAATCGACCCGCGCCCTCGAGTTTTATCAGCAAGCCTATCAGATCGATACCGCCAACGCCCTGCTCATGACCAATATGGGACAGGAGTATCTTAAACTGGGCCAGGTCGGTAAAGCGATCCCTCTGCTCCAGAGAGCATTTCCGCTTGAGCCGGAGAAACCCATCATTGCTTATCTGCTGGGGAACTGCTTCGCGGCGGCGGAAATAAACGACAGCGCTTTGTACTATTACAACAAGGCTCTTGAAAAGAAGAAGACGGACGCCGAACTATATTATCGCCTTGGAACCGTGCAGCGCAAACTCGGTAAGACCGATGATGCCGTCGAGAGTTTCCAACGCTCTCTCGACATCGATCCCAACCAGCGTGACTGTAAACAAGCCCTCGCCATGATCCTTTTCAACCGCGGTGAGTTCAGCGATGCCGCCGGTTGGTTTGAATCGATTGCCATAGATTATCCTGATTACTACCCTTCATTTATAGGCCTCGGCGTTTGCCGCGGTATGCTCAACGATCTCGCGGCATCGGATTCCATTCTTACACGACTTTTCAGCGTCGATTCCACCATGGGATTTCAGATGCTTCAGATGCTCCAGGATACACGCACCCGACAGGGAGGATCTTCCTCGCACTAGCCTTTCATTGCTAACGTGATATAAACCAGGTCGGTCTTGCCGACAGCCGTCTATGACCTATTGACTGTTGGCTATATCCCATACCTTACCGACCGGGCTGTCACAGTTAACATGCTGCCGTATAAGCAGTTTGCGTCCGGCAAGAAATTTGATCCGGTATATGGCAGGCAAGATGAAACGACTGCTTCGAAAGGAGTAATTATGATTCGGCGAGTCCTTTTTGTCGGGATTCTCGTAGTCCTGTTGGGTCTGTCGGTAACGGCCCTGGCCGGCTCCAAAGCGGCTGAAAAGAAACAGGATCGGCAAGAGCTAAAAAAAGACGGCAAAATTCTAGATCAAAACCAACGGACGCTTCAGGCTCTGGAGCACGCAATAGATCTCTGGCACGACGCCAATCTCAAGAACGAGGAAAAACTCGCTCGCCAGTATATGACCCAGATCCAGGTGATTATCGAAGCCGACCTGGCATATTCTCAGAAGCAATTGGAACAGGCACAGCAAGAGAAGACCGCCTCCAACCAGGAACAGAGCGATCCCCAGGAGTCACGTTACACGCGCGTTGACGACCATCGTGACGCGGTCGATGACCGTGCCGATCTCCATCGAATCAGAGACCTGTATCAGGCAAAGAAGCGGCTCTTTTCGAGCATCAATCGCGGAACCTCGTTTTCGAATCGATTCCGTCTGCTGGGCGATTACGTCAGTGTCGTTAAGCGGCAGGTCAATGAGAACAAAATCGAGCTGGCCGAGGATATCAGCGAACTGCATGAGGACCAGCATAAGTAAAAACTTGTCCCCCCTACAGGGATATTTGATCCTGTTTGAAGCGTAAGAAGAACATCCCGACCGGATTATCCGGCCGGGATGTTTAATTTCGGGACGCCAGCGGCGCCTCTTTTTTGTTGAATGCCGGTCCCGGTCGACATTTCTTCCCGGCGATGAATGTTTGGATAAAAATGGCCTGTTGGGCAACGGTGATTCTGCTTGCGACCGGTCTTGGTGCCGCTCCGCAGGACTGGGGATTTCTCTATGTCGCCTCACAACCGCCCGGCGCCAAGCTGGTCATAGATGGCGCAGCCGAAACCGCGTACATGACCCCGGCGCTCTGCACTCTCTCTGCCGGGTCACATCGACTCATGCTTTCGATGGATCATTACCGTCCTGAAACGGTGACCGTCGCCATAACTGCCGGTGAGGTTACCCGTCAGCAGGTTGATTTCGTCAGCCTCAACCAACTTTCCGTCGAACCACCCGGCAAACTGACCGTTTTTCAGCAGTATGGCTCCCTGACCCTGATATCCGATTTCCCCGATGCAAAAATCTACCTCGACCGCGACTCGGTCGAGCCCCGTACCCCGGTAACACTGGACAATGTCGCCGCCGGACTGCATCAGGTCGTGTTACAGCTTGGGAGCATGATGTATGATACCGTGGTATCGGTCGAACCGGGTCAGGTGACGATAGTGCAGGCCTCATTCGCCGATCTGGCATCCGGGAATCCCCGGGAGGCGATCAAAGCAGTCCCCCTCGACTATGAAATTGAAATTCCCTCTTGTTTCTACCGCCGCGACTACGACAAACATCCCGAGGGAACCAATATCGCGATCAAGGGCTGCGATGTCACCGTGCGTCTGGCAACCGGTCAGGACACGCTCGATTTTTCCCATAACAATCTTTCCGAGCAGGATATCAAATTCGATCACCGCGGTTTCCCGACTGAGAAACAGGTTAAAGACACCCTGCTGACAGGTCGGATCGATATTCCGTCCGACGACAGCCTGGTGGTGGGGATCCGCGTCTTTGCAAATCCAAAACCCGGTTATGTCGATCGCGATAAGATAGATCCCGTTATCAAAAGCTACATGATACCGGCTGATTTCAACTACGGCGAGCCAATCACTCTGCGTCTGAAGATTCAACCCGACGGAACCGTTAGTTTCCGGTACTTTTAGTCCTTGTAAGAGAACGAATCACCCCTGTCCTTTCATGGGCGTGATATTAACATTTCATCCGAACAGGATGTCGGAATTGATATGGGCTTACGCTGTTTCACAGTTATCGTGTTTTACTTGTTCATGGCTGCCTCCGTCGTAGCATGCAAATACCAATGGCTCGATAATTACGACAGCACACAGACCATTGCCTCAGAGATCAAACCACCGGAAGGATTCGTTCGCTCCGAGGTCGAGCCGAATAGCTTTGCCGCCTGGCTACGCGGGCTGCCGTTACGAAAGAAGGGAACCCTTGTCCGGATGTACAATGGCCTGCCCAAGTATAATCCCCGGGTAGCACACCGTGTGATCGACATGAATATCGGCGATAAGGACCTGTTGCAATGCGCCGATGCCGCGATCCGCCTGCGGGCCGAGTATCTTTATCAACAAGGTGAGTTCGACCGCATCCATTTTAATTTCACTTCCGGCGATACGGCATCCTTTCGCCGTTGGATCAACGGTTACCGACCGAAGATAAACGGCAACGAAGTGACCTGGTCAAAAACCGCCGCTATCGATTCCTCATACGATTCATTTCAGAAATACCTGACCACGGTATACAGCTATGCCGGATCATACTCATTGAGCCGGGAACTGAAGCGCGTGTCCGACCAAAACCAAATCCAGCCCGGAGATATGTTTATCGAGGGAGGATTCCCGGGGCACGTGGTGATCGTAGTAGATGTAGCGCAACCTATCGACACCGCCGATCACGGTCGACTATTCCTGCTCGTGCAGGGATTCACTCCCGCACAAGACCTGCACGTCCTCAGGAACGGTGAGGACGATAACCTGTCCCCCTGGTATTCTACTGATTATGGTTCGGTGTTAAAGACACCGGAATGGGAATTCCCCGGCACGGCCTCGTATCGCTTCCGTTGAGGAGTATTGAAAATACCACTTCCTCCAACAGAGACAGGCCCGGCAACAAGCGAATAATCCAATCAGGCTGTACGTGAGATCACGGGGTGGTTAAGTGATCAGGTCGTTAAGAATAATCCCTAAAGCGCTAAAAAGACCAGCGCGATGAGGATCTTCTTGAGAAAGTTCCGGGACATATATTCTCCTATGAAGCACCATCGGTTTTAAGCACCGCCGGTACCGTTCGAGCCAGAATCTTGGCATCCTGCCAGAGCGACCAATTATCGATATATTCCAGATCGAGTTTCATCCAGTCCTCGAAGTCGATCTTGTTACGGCCGTTGATCTGCCAGAGACAGGTCACACCGGGACGCACCGAGAGCTTGCGATGCTGCCAGGGCTCGTACTCGGCCACTTCCTTAGGCAGCGGCGGGCGCGGGCCGACCAGCGACATGTCGCCCTTGAGAACGTTGAAAAACTGCGGGAATTCGTCAATCGAGTATTTACGAAGAATCCGTCCGACCCGGGTAATCCGAGGATCATCCTTGATCTTGAATACCGGGCCGGACATCTCATTGTGCTCTTTAAGTTCTTCTTTGAGGTCTTCGGCATTGCAGACCATCGTGCGGAATTTGTAAAAACTAAACGGCTTGCCGTTAAGACCGGAGCGCACCTGTTTGAACAGCACCGGCCCGCGCGAGTCGAGCTTGATAGCGATCGCGGCAGCGAGCATCAACGGCGCCGAAAGAATGACTCCCACCAAAGCGCCGATTCGATCCATCAGTCCTTTCACGAACAGCCGTGTCCGGCATTCCGGGACAGCGCGATACATGAGAATCGGGAGACCCTTGAGAAAACCGGGCCGGACCCGGGCCAGTTTGGGGCCGAACATTTCAGGCATGAAACAGATCGTCACTCCCATCTGTTCGGCAACATCGAAGGCGGGCTGGACATATTTGAGATCGTCCGGTTCCACCGCAATCAGGATCGCGTCGATCTGGCAGGTGGCAATAATCTCTCGGAGAGCATCGAGCTTGCCGAGGAACGGGACATCGCGATAACGCCAGAGTCCCTTGTTGCGCGGATCGATGAAACCGATCAGGAGCGTTTGCATTTCGGGTGAATCGAGAACCATATCGGCTGCTTTACGAGCTCGCGGGCCGGTCCCGATCACCAGCGCCTGTTTCTCGTAACCGGTTTTCCAGGATGTTCGAGCGCGTTCGCCCATGATTGAGAGAAACAATCGAGCGCCGAGCATCAACAGCAGGTTCAACGTTATATTGACCGCCGCAAAAAGGCCGAGAGTAAAACGATCAATCGGCCAACCGACCAGATAGATCGTCGCCATGAATCCGGCCGTTATCAGCAATTCGTTTTCGATCACCCGACGAGAGCGCATGGCGATTGAATGGGTAATCAAAACCGGACGCGGTTTACGGAGGATCTGGTTGAGAATTCGCAGAACAACCAAAGCGCCGATCATCCCCCAGAGATACAAGCCGAGCCGACCGGTCAGAGTCAGCACTACTGCCAACGACACCGCCGACAGGAGGGCCGAGCCGACCTGGCCGGTAAGCATGAGAATGATCTTCTTGACGTTGCTGTTCATGCTAAATCAGTCTGGACAAACCACAACGAACTCCTTGCGGGCAGCAAGGACTCTTTGCGGATATCGGTTAGCACCACCTTTTGACCTTGTCTAGAATTATCGACCTGCATCCGGTTGGCTTTACCGGGACTTGTAAAGAGCGCCCGGCAGACAACAGTCGATATGCAGAGGTGGTGCATCATGGCTTCTATCAGGGTTTATTATTCGTCCTCTTCGTCAGGCGGCTCGGGCACGGGTAAGCCTTCTCCCGGCCGATTCATCCTGGCCTTTTGACAGTCGATCCCTTCGGCCAGGAGAATATTTTCCGGGAGATTCGCGACGGCCTGAAGCAGAGAATCGTTGGTCGCCTGCTCCTGAACCTCATAGCGGAGATATTTCCTTAACCGGGGATAAACCGCCAGGCTTTGCAACGGCAATTTCAACGGCGCCAGAGTTTCGAGAACGGCGGTCGGATCGGCCACCCGCATAAGCAGGAAATCCGAAGCACAAATTCGACACTGGACTCCTATCCGGGCGAATCGGGTCGACAACCGCAACGACTCCTGGTGAAGCTGGTACAACCTCCCGGCGGTGGCTTCGTGGTTGATCATGCTGTCGACAATGAACCGCCGCTCCGCTTGAGACAAACCGCGACTCTCGAAAGATTGCTGGATTTCTCCGAGCAGATTCGGCGAGGTGATGATATATCCCGCCTCGGTGTTGCGGCGCGGATAAGCCGCCGTGAAAGAACGAAGAATCACCACGTTGCGCGACATGTCGACCAGCGGATAGCCGGTGATACCGAAATAATCGTAGTAGTATTCGTCCAGGATCAGCAGACCGTTGGGTACCGCTGCCGTCAGTTCCTCGATATCGCTGAGAGAGAAATTCGCCCCGGTAATGCGATTCGGATTGCCCACATAAATAATATCGTGTTTGCTTTGCAGACCGGCGATAACGGTGGCGGCTTCCCCGACAAACGGTGAATGACCGGACTGTTCGATCAGTTCCATCCCGGCTCGGTCGGCGGCCTGGGCTGTCTGAGACGGAATCGGTCCGGCTGCAACCAGATGCGCCTCGGGAGAGGCGAACAGCATCAGTAACTCACAAACCATGTCGGTGAAATCAGCATAAGGCATGACCATCGACTTCCGCGCCATCACCGAGCGGGCGACAATCGCCGTCAGGTCGCTCGAGTGCACGTGGTCAAAGGCATTGAGACTGATCATAGTAAGTGACCTCCTTGTCACATTTTTGATCCTGGTCGTCCGATTCTCAGTATTGCAAGCACGATGCCAAACTGTGCAGGAATTGAGCAGCTTTTTTGAGTCTTGTAACTCGTTGTTGTTTCAGGTGTTGCAATTTGAAACGAGTTGCCGTTTCAACGAGCCCGCCGACGGTCCGATGATGCCCCGGTATTTGTTTCCGCTTGAGCGGGACATTGATTCCGAGAGAGGTGGCCAGAGGACAGATTCCCCGTTCTTACGATCCGTCTCTTAAAAGTCATGCCGTAGCGCGGGATCCCCGTGATCCCGCGGTATTCTTCGTGTGCGGCAGTCTTGGGAGGTCAGGTTGCAAGCAACCTGACACTGCCCCCTTCGCGAATCCCACCCGAGGGGTGGGGCACCAGGCCTTCGGCGGGCAGGGGATTTCGACGATTGGTTATCCACATTTGGCGTTTGCGATATCCTTGTAACCATCTTGTGTCATGGCGGTTGTGGCGAAATGGGTTCGTTTTACGCTTTTCGTTTTTCAACCGGGAGTGGGTCAGGACCCTCGCGGTCCTGACACTGACCTATAGGACCGACTCGCGACGGTTCTTACATGGAACATGTATGGAATGTGAAGAGGGGGGAGAGCACGAGCAATGCGGTTCGGGGAAATCTTGGGCAATGCCGGACCGCCAGCCCTAAGCCGCCCAATCCCCAGCGAACAACTCTGCCTGTTTCAGGATATTCTCTGTGGCCAAGAGCTGTTGGTCTGGTGGGTAGCCAAACTTTCTTAGTGTTCTCTTTACTATAGTTCGAAGTTTCGCCTGAACGCTCTCCTTGATAGTCCAGTCGATTGAAGCGTTACTCCGCACCTTCTCGACAAGAATACGGGCCAGTTCTCTTAGCGTCTCATCACCCAATACATCCCGTGCGCTCTGGTTATTGGCCAGTGCGTCGTAAAAAGCGATCTCGTCTTCCGTCAGATTCAGTTTGTTCCCGCGCTCGTCTTCAGCTTTAATGTGTTTCGCCAGTTCGATCAGTTCCTCGATTACCTGCGCGGCGGACAAGAGGTTATTCTGATACTTCCGGATCGCATTTTCGAGCATCTCAGACAGCTTCTTCCCTTGAAGCATGTTCCGCTTCGAGCGAATCCTGATTTCGTCCGCAAGTATCTTCTTGAGTAGCTCAAACGCCAAGTTACGGCGTTTCATTCCCTTGATCTCTTCAAGGAATTCATCGGATAGGATCGCGATATCCGGCCGCTTGATACCGGCGGCGTCGAATACATCGATCACACCTTCCGAAACGACCGCTCTATCTACAATCTGCCGAATAGCCGTGTCGATTTCCTCATCCGACTTGCCGCGGCCTGTTCGCTCGAATTTCGTGAGGCGTGCTTTGACCGTTTGGAAGAATCCAACATCGTCCTTGATTGCCATTGCCTTTTCATGCGGGACCGAAAGCGCAAACGCCTTGGATAACAGCAAAACCTGTCGGATAAACCTGTCTTTGCCGTCCGGCAGTCCGAGAATATGCTCCTGAGCTTCAAGAATAATAGTCATCTTCTGCTTGGTATCAGCAGAATGGTACCGCTTGAAATCGAAACCGTTGAACAACTGACAGACGATTTCGTATTTCTCAAGCATCGTCGCTATAGCTTCGTCGATGTCCAGCGTTGGCGCACCCTGGCCGCCGCTCTCAGTATAGGTTGCGATAGCTTGCTTGAGTTCCGATGCGATGCCGATATAGTCGACGATCAACCCGCCCGGCTTATCCTTGAATACCCTATTGACGCGAGCGATAGCCTGCATCAGATTATGGCCGCGCATTGGTTTATCGACGTACATCGTGTGCAAACAGGGCACGTCGAATCCGGTTAGCCACATATCCCGGACTATGACCAGCTTCAGTCCGTCTTCCGGGTCCTTGAACCGCTCGGAAATCGCTTTGCGGTCTTCCTTGGTCGTGTGGTGAGGCTGCCAAGAGGCGGAGTCGCTCGAATTCGAGGTCATTATCACCTTCACCGCACCCTTGCGCTTATCGCCGTCGTGCCAGTCGGGGCGCAAAGCCACGATTTCTTCGTACAGGGCGACCGCAATCCTTCGACTCATTGCGACGATCATCGCCTTGCCCTCGAATACCTGCTGACGATCTTCGAAGTGCTTGATGATGTCCTTGGCGACCGTCTTTAACCGGTCGGGGTGACCGACAATTGCCTCAAGCTGAGTCCACTTGGCCTTAGCTTTTTCCTTGGCGGTCGATTCCTCGTTTTCAGTGATGGCCTCGACCTCGGCATCAAGCTGTTCTTTCTCTTGCTCTTTCAAATGGATTTTGGCCAAGCGGGATTCATAATAAATCCGGACAGTCGCGCCATCCCTGACCGCCTGGGCAATATCGTACACGTCCACGTACTCGCCGAAAACGGCTGGAGTGGACTTGTCTTCCTTCTCGATGGGCGTACCGGTGAAGCCGATAAACGTCGCGTTTGGTATAGCGTCCCTGAGATACTTCGCAAAACCGTAGGTCGTGTAGGCGTCGTCTCCGCGTACTACGGTCTTCGCCCCGAAACCGTACTGACTCCGGTGGGCTTCGTCGGCTATCACTACGATGTTCTTACGGTCGGATAACTGGTCGAACTGCTCCGAGTCGCCCTCGGGAGAGAATTTCTGGATAGTCGTAAAGACGATGCCTCCTCCAGCGACCTTCAGCAGCTTCTTCAGGTGCTCGCGATTTTCGGCCTGTACGGGGTCCTGGCGGAGTAACTGTTTACATCCGGCAAAAGTGTCGAAAAGTTGGTCGTCAAGGTCGTTTCGGTCGGTGATAACCACGACCGTTGGGTTGTCCAATTCGAGGACTACGAGGCCGGAATAGAAAACCATCGAAAGCGACTTGCCGCTACCCTGAGTGTGCCAAACAACGCCACCCTTTCTACTGCCGGAGTCACTCGCCGCTGTTTTAGTCGAGGCAACCGCCTTCTTCACCGCATAGTACTGGTGATAGGCGGCGATCTTCTTGGCGGTTTCAATCACGGTCAAGCCGGACTTGGGATCCTCGCGCTTGGTCTTCTCGAATACGGTAAATTGCTTGATAAGATCGAGCAGGACGTCCGGGCGAAGCATCCCCTTGATAATGGTCTCCAACTGTGGGACCGTTTTCGCGTCTTCCTGGCTACCATCCGATGTCTTCCATGTCATGAAGCGCGACCAATCCGCCGTCAGGGAACCGGCCTTAGCGTCCAGTCCGTCAGACGCCACCAGAATGCCGTTGTAATGAAACAGATTACCGATGGCATCCTTGTAGTTCTGAAGCTGTCTGAAAGCTTTCTTGACGGTGGCGTTCTCATCGGCTGGGTTCTTGAGTTCGATCACAACCAGCGGCAGGCCGTTTACCATCAGGACCACGTCCGGTCTCTTGTGGGCCGTGCCCTGCATAACCGTAAACTGATTACAGACGACCAAGTCGTTGTCCGCCGGATCGGCGAAATCCACCAGCCACACCTTATCACCTTTGACGCCGCTCTCGGCGAGATATTCGACATCGACGCCATTTGTGAGCATGGCGTGGAACGCCTCGTTGTTCTCGACGAGGTTCTGCGTGGGCAGATTAGCAACCATCTTCAGAGCTTGCTCGCGTGCCTCGTCGGGTACCGCCGGATTCAGCCGGTCGATGGACGCCTTTAGTCTTTGCCGAAGTATCACAACGGATGAATCGCCTCGCTCGGTTTCCCACTCTTCAGGGGACAGGTAGGAATACCCCTGCTCTTCGAGGAGTTCTATTGCGAGTTGTTCGACCGCGTCTTCTGATATCTTACTTGTCATTCGTCTTCAGATAAATCTCTGTTATAGATTGCCACAATCTCGCTACCACGTTGCATCAAATCCGTATAGGTCAGCACCTCAATACCGTGTAGCGAGTAGTTAAGTTTCCGCAGAGCTTTCAGCTTTTGTGACTTCCAGTTGCTCTTGTTTCCAATCAGAATGTAAGCCCTCGGCTTGATAATGTGCAGTTCAAGACCATACTTGTCTTTGATCTCTTCCTTCAGCTGTAGCTGATACAACTCAATATCGTTGAGGTAGTTTACGACTTGGCCAATTGCTTTGTTGGCTTCCGTAGACCATCGATACGAACCGGGGTGAGATGCGTCATCTTCGATTACGCTATGCGAAGGGAGCTTTATCTCAAGTATGTCAAGAAAGCCATCGATGGTAGGGAACAAATAGTCCGGCATGCTGCCGGTAATGTTAATCTTCTGCTTCTCGATGGCTGATTGGTAATTGACACCGAACATCCAGTTGTTCGCATATATCCAACTCTGCCATGAATTCTTCCCGGCCGTCTCTTTGTATTTCCTGCCCATTCTGTCCATGCATTCCTTCAGTTTCTGCTGAAATACAAAGATATTCGACTGCCTTTGCAGCTGCTCAAGCTGGGCTACATCTTTCTTGAGCACGGTCTCCTTGGTCTTTAAGTCCTTGATGACATTCTGGGTCTCTTGGATTATTGCTTTCTTGTTCTTTTCCTTTTGGGATAGTTCTTTCAATACCTCCGGTAATTGCTTTCCTATCTTTCTTAAATCCTTATCAGAAACTCTGGCTTTATCATATTGGTAATCCTTTGGGAAGTTCTGATTCAGGAAGAAACTTGCACCGTCCAATCCTGTCTCTCGGTAAATTGCGAAAAACCGAGAACTAGTGGCTTCCCTGTATTTCTTATAACTTATAGTAATCTGCTTTGTCGTCTTACTGCTTTGGTCATCATGAGTAAAAACGATCTTGATGACTCTGTCTTTTTCTCTGATCTTCTCATATAGATGCTTGAACCCCCTTAATGCCATACCACGCTCAAACAAAGAGAGCAGCGTGTCACCGCTTCGCTTTGACTTGGTCTTGCTTAGTTCCTTCTTAAGTTCGGGTGTCAGATAAACTTCAATATCACCTAGCTTGCCGAAGGATTTAGCATTTGTGACTTTTACTTTGATCAGTGTGGATTTAGCCATAGATTTATGCCACCCCAACTCTTATTTCCCCGCTCATCAGTTTCGGAAGCAGTGAATCGCGCAGCTTGGCAAGGATTGCGGTTTGCCTGGCATTCGTAGCCAGCTTCAACGTAAGCGGCTTTGTTATGGTAGCGTGTTCCAATAAGACGTGTGTATCGGGCACGACCGCGTTTAGTGCCCGGAAACTGGACTTGTTGATCTCATCAAATGTACTGCCACCTGCACTGGCTTTGATGCGCCTCATATTCTGTTGTACCCAACCATAGACGTATGATTGCGGAAACGCTCCATTGCAGATCATTCCTATGATCCCTTGATTTATTACTAATGGAATGGTAGCAACGGCCAGATATCCGATTGGTGCCCTGGATGACATCACAATAGTATCCGCAGGCAATACTCCCGAACTAATTTGACTTGCACCCAATTCATTTACACACCTCTCAGCGCCCATAACAACTGGGACCGATAACTGCGATAGGTCCTTCGGAGTCAAGAACGGAATAGCCCCACCATTCCAGAAATCGGGATTCTTGGTACTCGGGGTGGAGCCGCCGACACACTTAACGGAATCGCCTATCGGTCCCACTCGCCAGCCAGCCGGGATTCGTCCAAGTTCGGAGTCGGTCATCTTGCCGCCGCTGGCCTTGTAGGGCTTGCCGTTCTTGTCCGGGAAGTTAAACTCGACAAACCACTCTTTGAAGATGGCCTGGGCGATCTTCTCAAGGGTTTCGTTCTGCCTGCGGAGCAACTCGATCTTGTCGTCCAGCGACGACAGCACCGCCGCAATCGCCTTCTGCTCCGGAAGCGAAGGTAATAGAACTGGCAACTGATAGAAGGATTCCCGACTCGTGGACGGAATAGCTGATCCGCTATCCATATTGTTGATGTCATACGTAAGCAGACAGTAATACGCCCAGCGCAAGTCGAATGCTTGCTTAGGTTCAAGATAGAATGCCGTATCTATGACAAAGAACGGCTCGGGGGAGTAGTGGATCCCGCGATAGGCACCTTTGCGACCGACAACAATGCCGGGGTGAGTGCAAAGCGCTTTATCATGCCAACCGATCGGACCATTCGTTCCGTAAACACGATACCTGCCCTGCTGAGCACGATAGTCACGAAGTGACTTACCATACTCGAGTGTGGCAATATCTCCCCATTCACATTGTTGCCATTTTTGATTCATCGCATTACCATCATGAGATAAAGCCCTGTATAAGCTCTCCAACTTTGCTAACCAGCGACGCGCAACCGCCTATGGCGGCCGCACTTTTCACCGCCGTCCAAGCGGCTTGAATTATGCCCGAGTTTGGTTCAGGTTTAGCCAGTTGCGTCTGAATGGTCTGAATATCCGCAGCATAGCCGATCTTTTCAGCATCAGGTGCATCTGAGTTGGTTATTGCGTCTCGAAGGTCGGCGAGCGCTTGTCCCAAGTCACTAAACTGGGCATTGATCTGATTCCCGTCACCAAGCGTAATGATGTTCTGACCAGTTGCTTCGATTTTAATGCCGTGAAACGTCGATCTTGTGAACTCACCCGGCCCCTCAATCTTGTCGATACCTGCAGCAGTGATTTGATAAAACGTAGTGGTAGAGGGTATCATCGTCCCTCTCTTTGACTGGAACTGTTTTTCCACTTCCTTTTCTTCCACCCAGCCCTGACTGATAAGGTAGGTTAAATTGCTCTGCACCTCTTGTTGAGAAAGCATGTGTTGGGCTTTCAATTCCGCCTTGACATCGCTGATCTTTATCGCGGAACCTTTCTTGCCCATGCTACTCGTTGCATTCTTGTTGCGGTCGTAGAAATACTGGAGTAGTAGCTGGCGAATTTCGTTATTAGAGCGCGCGGGTTGTACAGCTTTCTTCTTAGCCATAGTTATTTCCCCCCTCATAATTGATAGTAAAGACAACGGAATATTTATTATCGTAAATCATATCCAACTTTCTTGAGCTGTTTCTTCATCTCCGCATTCAGCCGCTGTTCTTCTTCCAGTTGGGCCGTCAATTCGCCGGTCAGCTTCTTCATCTTCTCATCGAAAGGCACGCCGTCATCGACACCATCTGGGACACCGACATAACGGCCCGGAGTCAGCACGTACTTGTGCTTCTGGACCTCATCCAGCGTGGCCGACTTGCAGAAACCCTTTACGTCTTCGTACTTGCCGCTTTTATTGCGCCACTCATGGTAAGTGCCGGCAATGCGGGCGATATCTTCATCGGTAAAGACACGGTGGGTGCGGTCGATCATGTGCCCAACATCCCCGGCGTCAATGAACAACATCTCGCCCTGACGCTTGCGGTCTCCGTTGCCCGCCTTCTTGCGGGACAGAAACCACAGGCAGGCCGGTATGCCGGTGTTGTAAAACAATTGTTTTGGGAGAGCCACGATGCAATCAACCAGGTCGGCCTCGACAATGTTCTTCCTCATATCACCCTCGCTCGAGGTGTTGGACGAAAGCGACCCGTTAGCCAGTACCAACCCCATGATCCCCTTCGGCGACAAGTGGTAGACCATGTGTTGCATCCAGGCGTAGTTAGCGTTGCTGGTCGGAGGGACGCCGTACTTCCAGCGAGCGTCCTTGCGAAGCAGTTCGCCGCTCCAGTCGCTGTCGTTGAACGGTGGATTAGCCAGAATAAAATCTGCTTTCAAGTCCGGATGGGCATCTCTGAGGAATGATCCTTCGTTATTCCATTTAACCTGCGAGCCGTCGATACCACGAATGGCCAGATTCATCCGGCACAGGTGGTAGGTCGTCTGGTTGCTTTCTTGACCGTAAACTGAGATATCGTCGATCTTGCCCCGATGCTCTTTGACAAATTTCTCGCTCATGACGAACATGCCGCCGGAACCGCAACAGGGATCATAGACACGGCCCTTGTACGGCGCAATCATCTCGACCATCGTCTGGACTATCGACTTCGGGGTATAGAACTGGCCGCCCTTCTTGCCTTCGAGGGAGGCAAACTCGCCGAGGAAATACTCATACACGCGCCCCAACAGGTCTTTGCTCTTCGAGGCCTCGTCACCCAATGCGATATTACCGATCAGGTCGATCAGCCCGCCAAGCGAAGCCTTATCTAGATTGGGACGGGCAAAAACCTTCGGTAGAACTCCCTTGAGTGTGGGATTCTCCTTTTCGAGGGCCTCCATCGCATTGTCGACATCCTTGCCAATAGTGGGTTGTTTAGCGCGGGAGTGGAGGTACGACCACCGGGCGATCTGTGGTACCCAGAAGACGTTTTCACCCGTGTATTCGTCTTTAGCTTCCGGATCGGCCCCTTCATTCCTGGCTTCTTCCGTTTCGAGTTTGGCGTGCAGGGCCTCGAACGAGTCGCTGATGTACTTCAGAAAGATCAGCCCAAGGACGATATGCTTGTACTCGGCGGCGTCCATGTTCTTACGGAGTTTGTCGGCCGCCTTGAAGAGCGTCTTCTCGAACCGCTCGTTGTTGTTCTTTTTCTCTTTCTTTACTCGTGGCATATCTTCACTTCATTAAATCATCAAGCGTTACGACCAAGGTGTTCGCTAGCTTGTTATCGGTTTCGAGTCTTGGATCTGACGCGCGAATGGAGTTGGCTAGCCACAGTCAGAATATCCCCCCATGCGGATCGGCTTGTGAGCAAGTCGGGTTGTTCGGTCGCGGCATGGCTCCTCCCGCTCGCGCGGTAATAGCTTTGTATCTCCCAATTGCAGTCCAAAGTAAGGCTCCGATGCGAAAAAAGCAAGGGGGAGGCAATTGCAAAAAGACCACAAGAACTGTGGAGGTGGAGGGGGCGAGCGAGTATGTAAACGAAAGAGGCAATATATTGGCTATGAGTAGAAAACAGCGTGCCGCCAATCGGCGCAACGCGTGGTGACGGCAACTGTACATCGAAACCTCTTTGTGCCCCACCTCTCGGGTGGGACCTTTCTTTCCCGCGAAAGCGGGAATCAATCTTCTCTTGTGTTG